>SKRW01000256.1 GCA_007118295.1 Paracoccaceae bacterium
GGGTGAGGCGGGTCGGCATTTTGAATTTCTGCGGATTTGGCAGACGACCGCTTTCAGGAGCATGGCTGTGCAGGTCGAGTGGCCGCTTTGGGCCGACCACGTTGATCTTATCGTCGCCTTCGCAAGGGGCGGTTTGCCGACTGTGAAGTTGCGGCATTGCAGTCGCAGAAAATGGCGGAAGCGGCCAGTCGCCTTCCCACCGCTCAACGGCCGCAGTCATGGCGGGAGCGGAGTTTGCAAAGACGCGCATCATCGGCGCGGTCGTTGACATGCTCGTCTCAGAGCGGGCGTTTGGGATTGTCTCATTGTCTCAAAGCAGCAATTCCGTTCCACCAACTGAATTTTCCCGCAGCCATCTTTGCTCAATCACAACGCTGAGCGGGTCCGTGTGGAATTGTCCCGCTGACCGTCCCTTGCAAGCTTGGTGATATATCATGTCCTGATCTGCTGAACGAAGCTTTGCACCATCGAGCGCCAGACCCAGATCTCGAACCTGTCACTTGCCCGGCGCAGCACCAGCACTGGCAGATGATCTAGCACACTGCGCGCCGAACCCGGTGAAGCCATGTTACGCAGATCGAAGGGCAGACGACGCGCGAGCAGGGCCTCGGCCCCTGCGCCCTGCAGGACGAAGCCGCACCAGCCGTCAGACTGGTCGCTAAGCGCGCAATGCGCGCCCAGACCGTCGGGCAGATCATCGCCAAAGGCAAAGGCCAGATCGCCGCCCGCCCAGACAAGATCAATGCCTTGCACTTTGAGCACCTCGCCGGGGGCGGGAAAGCCGCCCAGCCGGGCGCGCAGCGCGTCCGCCTGACCGGAATAGGGCGCGATTGATGTGATCCGCATTTGTGGCAGCATGCGCAGGGTGCAGCCGGTCAGAGGCGGTAGGCGCAGTTTTGCACCTGCAGAGGTTTCCTTGAGCCTAATCACGCATCCGCCCTCCATTGGGGTCGAAAAAGACCGGGTTGCAGATTTCCACCGGCGTGCGGAGGCCGCGCAGCCCGTCGTCAAGGCGCAGGGTTTCACCATGGCGCGCACGCCCGTTTTCCAACAGCGCCAGCCCCAGCCAGCTTTCCAGTGTGGGCGAGTAGCAGACCGATTTCACATGCCCCTGCCCATAAGCCGCCTTGGCCGGTTTGTCGCAAGGGTAAAGATGAGCGCCAGCCGTGATCTCGGATTGCGGGTCCACAGGGCGCAGCCCGACCAGTTGCAGCCGTGCAGGGCCGGTCAGTCCGGGGCGTTGGCTGGCGGCGCGGCCGATACAGTCTTTCTTGGCGGAGACCATGCCCTGCAACCCCAGATCAAAGGCGGTCACGCGCCCGTCAATCTCGGCATGGGTGATGAATCCCTTCTCGATGCGCAGGACATTCAGCGCCTCCATCCCGTAGGCGCCGCCGCCAAAGCCTTCGGCCAGCGCGACAAGATGCCGATACAGGTCCGCGCCATAGCGCGCAGGCACTGCCAGTTCATAGCCGCGCTCGCCACTGAACGAGATGCGGAACAGCCGCGCGCCAACCCCGCCCACCATGACAGGCACGCAGCCCATGAAGGGCAGATCGGGCACATCGCCCAGCAGATGCCCGAGCAGCGCGTCCGCCAGCGGGCCAGCAATGGCAAATTGCGCCCAAGTCTCGGTGACCGAGATCAGCCGCAACTGCCAATCCGCACAATATGCCTGCTGGACGAAATCCAGATGGCGGATCACCTCGCCCGCTGCAGCCGTGGTGGTGGTGATCAGGAAATGCTGGTCCGACAGGCGCGCGCAGGTGCCGTCATCCATGACATGGCCATCCTCGCGCAGCATCAGCCCGTAGCGCACGCGGCCCGGTTTCAGGCTGGACATGGTGTTGGTATAGACAAAATCCAGAAACCGCGCGGCATCCGGGCCTTGCACATCGATTTTCCCCAAGGTGGACACATCGCAGATGCCCACGGCGTGGCGCACATAGAGCGCCTCGCGGTTGCAGGCGCAGCGCCAGTCGCGGTCGGTGGCCTGTGGAAAATAGGAAGGGCGATACCACAGCCCGGCCTCGATCATCGGTGCGCCCATCTTGCGGGTCTGTGCGTGTGATGTGGTGAAACGCTGGGGCGCGAAACCTGGGCCATAGCCCCCTGCGCCAAGCGCTGCGATGGACACCGGCACGAAGGGCGGGCGGAAGGTGGTCGTGCCTGTGCCGGGGATGGTGCCGCCTGTCGCATCGGCCAACACCGCCAGCGCGCCGATATTCGAGGATTTGCCCTGATCGGGGGCCATGCCTTGGGTGGTGTAGCGCTTCATATGCTCGACCGAGGCAAAGCCCTCGCGCACAGCCTGTGCCACATCCTTGGTGGTCACGTCATTGGCGAAATCGAGCCATGCGCGGCCTTGGGCCTGCACCTGCCAGAGCGGTGTGATCGCATAGGGCGTATCCTCAGCCTGTGGCAGATCGGGCGGCGTGGCGCTCAGCCCCAGCGCGTCGAGCGCCTGCATGGCGGCCCGCGCACCGCTTTCAAGCGCTCCATGGGTCGAGAAGATGCCTGCCGCCGCGCCCACAGCCTGCATCCCCGGCACCATGCGCTCGCGCGGGACAAAGGAGGCAATCGTTTCATCCCAGACCGGGCGGCCATTCATATGGCAGGCCAGATGCAGGGACGGGTTCCAGCCGCCGGATAGCGCCAGCGTGTCGGCTTCCAGCCGCATCTCGCGGCCCTTGTGGCGCAGCGTGACGGCGTGCAGCCCGTGACGCCCGCGCGTTCCGATCACCTCGCCCTGATAGGTTTTGAAAGGCGCATCCGCCGTGATTTCGCGCGGGTCGATATAGGCGCGGATATCCATGCCATCGGCGGCCAGCGCCTTGGCCGTGGCCAGCGCGTGGTCATTATTGCCGAACACCACCACGCGCCCCGGATCGACGGCGAAGCGTTGCCAGTAGCTTGCGACGGCGCCCAGCATCATCACGCCGGGGCGGTCATTATCGGGGTGCGCGATGGGACGCTCCAACGCGCCTGTGGCCATGATCGCGCGCTTGGCGGTGATGCGCCAATAGCATTCGCGCGGGGTGCGGCCCGGTGCTGCTTGGTGCAGCGCAACCCTTTCAATCGCGCCATAAACCCCGCCATCATAGGCCCCGAAGACGCTGGTGCGCGGCATCAGCCGGACATTGGGCAGTTCCGCAAGCTCCGCCAGCACGCCCGCCGCCCAAGCCCCGTCCGGCATCCCGTCGATCTGGCCTGCATCGGACAAAAACCGTCCGCCCATCTGGCGGTCTTCTTCGCACAGGATAACATCTGCGCCCGCCTTTGCTGCCACCAGTGCGGCCATAAGCCCCGCCGGGCCAGAGCCGATGACCAGCAATTCACAAAAGGCAAAGGCCTTCTCATGCGGGTCGTACTGATGCGATTGCGGCAAGCGCCCCAGCCCTGCCGCGCGGCGGATCACGGGCTCGTATAAACCTTCCCAGAAGGCGCGCGGCCACATGAAGGTCTTGTAATAGAACCCCGCGCCTAGAAAGGGGGCGAGCCAATCATTCACCGCCATCACATCGCGCCGCACCGAAGGCCAGCAATTCTGCGCGCGTGCGTCCAGCCCCTGATGCAGTTCCTGCATGGTGGCGCGGATATTGGGGTGCCATGCGCCATCGCGCAGCACTTCCAGCAGGGCATTCGGTTCCTCGCTGCCCGCAGTCATAACCCCGCGCGGACGGTGGTATTTGAACGACCGCCCCACCAGCCGCACGCCATTGGCCAGAAGGCTTGATGCCAGCGTGTCGCCCTCGACCCCCTCGAACGCGCGCCCGTCGAAGCTGAAGCCCAGCTTGCGCGCCCGGTTCAGCGCGCTGCCGCCCGTGTCGCGGCGCTTCATCGGGCACCCTCCAACGGCACACCGCTGATGACCGCATGGCTGACGGTGTCGCGTGTGATGCAGACCCATGTGCCGCAAGGGTCGTGATACCACAGATCGCGGGTTTCGCCTGCGGGGTTGGTGCGGTTGTGCAGATGGTCGTCCCATCCGCTTGGGTCGTCCAGTGCGGGGCGGTGCAGGGCATCTGCCGCGCCTTTGTAAGTAAACTCGCGCAGATCACGCCATCCGCAGCAGGGGCAAGGGAGTCGCATGTCAGAACCTCAGTGCAGATTATGCTGGCTGCCGGTGCCTTCTTCATCCAGCAGATCACCCGTGGCGAAGCGCTCCAGCCGGAAGCGGCTTGCGACAGGGTGGGGTTGATCCGTGGCCATCAGATGCGCCATGCACCAGCCAGAGGCAGGCACGGCTTTGAAGCCCCCGTAACACCAACCTGCATCGAGATAGAGCCCCTCGACCGGCGTGCGGTCGATGATGGGCGAGCCATCGGGCGTCATATCCATGATCCCGCCCCAGCTTCGCAGCGCCTTGGCGCGGCCAATCATCGGCATCAGGGTCATGCCTGCCTCCATCACCTGTTCGACACCGGGCAGATTGCCGCGCGCGGCGTAAGAGGCGTAGAAATCCAGGTCGCCCCCAAAGACCAGCCCGCCCTTGTCGGACTGGCTGATATAGAAATGCCCCATCCCGAAGGTCACCACATGATCCAGACAGGGCTTCAGCCCTTCGGTGACAAAGGCTTGCAGGATATGGCTTTCAATCGGCAGGCGCAGCCCCGCCATGGCGGCCACCTGAGAAGTGCGGCCCGCCGTGACGATGCCGACCTTGCGCGCCTTGATCTGCCCGCGTGTGGTGGTGACGCCGGTGACGCGGCCCGCGTCAATGGAAATCCCCGTCACCTCGCAATTCTCGATCAGATCGACGCCGCGCTGATCCGCCCCGCGTGCATAGCCCCATGCGACCGCATCATGGCGCGCAGTGCCGCCGCGCTTGTGGTAAAGCCCGCCATAGATGGGAAAGCGGGCCTGATCGTAATCGAGATAGGGCAGGATGTCGCGGACCTCCTCGCGGCCCAGCAGGATCGCATCATCGCCCTGCGCCAGCATCGCATTGCCCCGCCGCGCGGCGGCATCGCGCTGGCCATCGGAATGAA
>SKRW01000072.1 GCA_007118295.1 Paracoccaceae bacterium
CATAGCGGCGCCCCTCGCCCGGAGATCTGCTTCAAGCACCCGCAGGGGAAGCTTGACGTGCCAGACACGAACGATGCTGAGGGCTGCGCAGTGGTCGAAGACCTGACGCTCGGCTTTATCAAGCTCACCGACATGGCCCCCTTGGCCATAGCCCGTGAGCGCGGCTATTTCGAGGATGAGGGCCTGTTCGTCACGCTGGAAGCGCAGGCCAACTGGAAAGTGCTGATCGACAGCGTCATCGACGGCAACCCGCTCCGCGCCCATATGCTGGCAGGCCAGCCGCTGTCCGCGACCATCGGTTTCGGCACAGAGGCGCATATCGTCACCCCCTTCGTGATGGATCTGAACGGCAATGCCACGACCGTTTCCAACGAGGTCTGGGGTCTGATGCGCCCCGCCATCCCCACCGATGCGGATAGCAAGCCCATCCACCCCATTTCCGCCGAAGCCCTGCGCCCCGCGATTGAAGCTTTTGCCGATCAGGGCCGCCCGTTCAATATGGGGATGGTTTTCCCTGTCTCGACCCATAATTTCGAATTGCGCTACTGGCTGGCCGCAGGCGGCATCCACCCCGGCACTTACAGTGCCGACAATATCACTGGTCAGATTGGCGCAGAAGCGCATCTATCCGTCACCCCGCCCCCGAAAATGCCCGCAACATTGGAGGCTGGCACAATCTCTGGATACACAGAGGGCGAGCCGTGGAACCAGCAGGCGGTCGCCATGGGCATCGGCGTGCCGGTCGCGACCGATCTGGATATCTTCCCCATGCGCGCGGAAAAGGTGCTGGGCCTGCGCGCTGATTTCGTTGAAGAAAACCCCAACACCGTGCGCGCGCTGATCCGCGCCGCAGTCTGGCTGGTTGGGCAAGCTCCTTGTTGGTCGAATACGCAGTGATAGGCATTTTTGGCGATCAAAGTTTGAACGACACTGACTGGCAGGAATATCCGACGCGAGATCGACAGCGCTGCGCTATCGGGCAGCCAGATATGTCCGGCCCGGACAGCGCAGAATCGCTGCAGATCGCATCATTGTTGAATTCTTTTGCACAAGATGCAGGCAGTTTCCTGCGTGCGCTGCGTTGCTGGTCGTTCACTGTTGATCGCATTCAATCGACGGGCCCTACTAGACCTGCAGGTTGCTTAGGGTTCCGCCAACATCGGGTCTGGTCCAAGAAGCAGCACCCATCGGCAAATTCCGTATGGGCACACGGAGGGACAAAATCCCGGGAGGTTACTGCGCTGGTTTTGCCCGCGCCTTCCCTTGTTCCGCCAGCGGGCATTATCAGACTCATATTTGGGCGGAACCAAGCCAAGAGGGTCGTGATGACTGGACTCAAGTTTCCCCCCGCCGTTGCGCTTGCTGCCATTCTCGCCGCATCCGCTACCAGCCTGCCCGCGGCAGCGCAGGAGAAGACAGATTTTCGCATTGCATGGTCAATCTATGTCGGATGGATGCCTTGGGGGTATCTGTCGGATAGTGGTATCATGGACAAATGGGCCGAAAGATACGGCATCTCGGTCGAGATCGTGCAGTTCAACGACTATATCGAGTCTATCAACCAATATACCGCGGGCGCGTTTGATGGCGTGTCCGCCACCAATATGGACACATTGTCCATCCCGGCTGGCAGCGGCGTGGACACTACTGCGCTGATCATCGGCGATTATTCCGATGGCAATGACGCCGTGATCCTGAAGGGCGAGGGCACGCTCGCCGATCTCGCTGGCAAGCCGGTCAATCTGGTAGAATTGTCGGTGTCGCATTATCTGCTGGCGCGGGGATTGGATACTGTGGGCCTGTCAGAGATGGATCTGGCCAGCGTCATAAACACCTCGGATGCTGACATGATCGCGGCATTCTCGACTTCGGATGTCGAGGCCGTGGTCACCTGGAATCCGCTGGTTTCAGAGATTGTGGCGTCCTACCCTGATGCGAATATCGTCTTTGACAGCGCGCAGATCCCCGGTGAGATACTGGATCTGATGGTCGTCAACACGGATGTGCTGGCCGCAAACCCGGATTTCGGGCGTGCAATGGTCGGGGCATGGTATGAGGTCATGGCGCTGATGGCCGCAGGTGATGAAGATGTGCTGAGCGCACTGGCCGAAGCCTCTGGCACCGATCTGGAGGGGTACAAGGCGCAACTCGACGCAACGGCCATGTTCTATGATCCGGCAGATGCAGTGGCACAGGCCCTCTCGCCCGATCTACGCGTCACCATGACCAATGTGGCGGAATTTCTGTTCGAGAAGGATATTCTGGGTGTCGGGGCCCCCAGCGCCGATTTCATCGGTATCGAATATCCTGACGGCACAGTGACCGGCGATCCCGGCAATATCCGCCTGCGGTTTGATGCGGGTTTCATGCAGATGGCCGCGGATGGTGAGCTTTAGGCAGGGCGCTTTGCAGGACCGGCCTTCATGCGACTGATAAACCGCAAACCCAGCCGACCGGTGGCGTTGCTTCTGGCAGCGCTGCCGTTCGTGGCGGTCGCAATCGCTTACGCCATCGGCTCGGAAATGCGGCTGGCCGTCAATCCGCAGGACCGGCTCTTGCCTGCACCCGCGACGATCCTTGACACGGCCATCCGCCTGTTTACCGAAGCCGAGCGGCGCAGCGGGCGCATCCTTTTGTGGCATGACACGGGTGCAAGCCTGTTCCGGCTTTTGTCAGGCGTGGCTATTGCCGCCGCCCTGTCGCTGGTGCTGGGCGTCCTGATCGGCCTCTTGCCCTATATGCGGCGCAGCCTGTCGGATTTCGTCGCCGTGCTGTCCATGGTTCCACCGCTGGCCCTGTTGCCAATCCTGTTCATCATCTTTGGCTTGGGCGAAGTCTCCAAGATCGTGCTGATCGTGATCGGCACAGCCCCGGTGATGACACGCGACATGGCGCAACGCGTGATCGAGATCCCGCGCGAGCAGATCATCAAGGCTCAGACACTGGGCGCATCCTCGCTGGTAATTGCCTTGCGGGTGGTCCTTCCGCAAATCCTGCCCCGGCTGATTTCCAACGTCAGGCTGTCGCTGGGCACGGCCTGGCTGTTCCTGATCGCGGCCGAAGCCGTGGCCTCGGAACTGGGGCTTGGCTACCGCATCTTTCTGGTGCGCCGGTTTCTCGCGATGGATATCATCCTGACCTATGTGATCTGGATCACGCTGCTGGCGTTCCTGCTCGACTGGATGCTGCGGGCGCTCTCGCGCCGTGCCTTTCGCTGGGCGGAGGCCGGATTATGAGCTTCGTGTCGGTGCGCGATGTCTGGCAATCCTATGGCGGTCGCCCGATTCTGGAGCGGGTGAACCTGTCCGTTGCAGAAGGCGAGTTCATCTCGATTGTCGGGGCCTCGGGCTGCGGCAAATCCACCTTCCTGCGCTTGCTTCTGGCCGAGGAACAGCCCACACGCGGGGTCATTTCCGTAGCTGGCGACATGCCCGCAGTTGAACCCGACCGCGCGCGCGGTGTCGTGTTTCAGCGCTATTCGGTGTTTCCGCATCTGAGCGTGCGCGACAATATCATTGCCGCCGAGAGTTTTGGCACGCGCCTTGGCTGGCTCTGGGGTGCGCGGCTGCGCGCTGCCCGCACCCGCGCCGATGAAACTCTCGGGCGGATCGGGTTGGACCATGTGGCAGGCCACTACCCGGCGGCGCTGTCGGGGGGCATGCAACAGCGGCTTGCCATCGGGCAGGCGCTGACGGCGCGCCCCCGCATCCTGCTGCTGGATGAACCTTTCGGCGCGCTCGACCCCGGCACGCGCGTGCAGATGCATGATTTCCTGAGCGATCTGCGCGCGCAAAGCCCGATGACCATTTTCATGGTCACCCATGATCTGGCCGAAGGGTTCAAACTTGGGGACCGTGTGCTGGTCTTCGACAAGCCCCGCTGGGACCCGCATGACCCCGGCGCTTACGGGGCCACGATCACCTATGATTTCGATGCCCGCCATGGCGGCATCCCCTATCACCACCTGAGGGAGAAGATACATGAACCCACTCATGCCTGAGCGCACCCGTCCGCACGGCCCGCGTGCCGCCCGCGCCACCCATGCCGCGCGCGCACGCCGCGCGCACCATCCCGACCTGACCAATCTGCTGGGATGGAAGGCGATGCAGCGCGAGGCCGATATTCCCGAGGGGCGCTGGCAGGAAGAGCGTCGCTGGGCGCTACGCATGGGCCTGACCGGGGCGGACAGTATCGAGGACCGTTCGATCCCCACGTTTGCACGGGGCGAGTTGCCCCATTTCGCTGGCATCAACACCTTTCTGAAAGCCCCCTATGCCGAAGACGTGCTGGACGTGCAGCATTATGACGCCACGGTGCTGGGCATCCCCTTCGATGGCGGCACGACCTACCGCCCCGGCACGCGGTTCGGGCCGCAGGGGGTGCGCAAGATATCCGCGCTCTATACGCCCTATAACTATGAAATCGGCGTCGATCTGCGCGAACAGATGACGCTGTGCGATGCGGGTGACGTGTTCACGATCCCTGCCAATCTGGAAAAGAGCTTTGACCAGATCAGCCGCGCTGTCAGCCATGTGTTTTCCAGCGGGTCGCTGCCGGTGATGATCGGGGGGGACCATTCGATAGGGTTTCCCTGCGTGCGTGGCATCGCGGAATGTACCTCGAAAAAGATCGGCATCATCCATTTCGACCGCCATGCCGATATTCAGGAAAAGGATCTGGATGAACGCATGCACACAACGCCGTGGTTCCATTCCACCAACCTGCCCAACGTGCCCGCCAAGAACCTTGTCCAGATCGGCATTGGCGGCTGGCAGGTTCCGCGCGAGGCGGTCAAGGTCGCGCGCGAACGGCACACCAACATCATCACCATGTCCGACATGGAGCGGATGGGGATTTCCAAAACCGTTGAGATGGCGCTGGAAATGGCATGGGACGGGGTCGATATGGTCTATTTGTCCTTTGACATCGACAGTATCGACTGCGGCTTCGTTCCCGGCACGGGCTGGCCCGAACCGGGCGG
>SKRW01000325.1 GCA_007118295.1 Paracoccaceae bacterium
CGCCTTGTGCGCCTGTCCCGCCTCAGACGCCGGCATCCGTGCGCCCGCGCCGATCATGGCGCAGATTGGCATAGAGCACATGGTTACGCCACCGCCCGTTGATCTGAAGATAACTTTGCGCGACACCTTCATACTTGAAGCCCGCGCGCTCCAGCACACCGCGCGACGCCGTGTTTTCGGGCAGGCAGGCGGCCTCGATCCGCGACAGGTCCATGTCCTTGAACGCATGATGCACCACTGCGCCTATCGCCTCGCGCATATAGCCCATCCGGGCATGGGGGGCGCCGACCCAATACCCCAGTGTTCCGGCCTGCGCAGGGCCACGGCGGATATTGTCCAGTGTGATCGCCCCCACCAGCGCGCCATCATCGCGGCGCAGGATGAACAAGGGCAGCGCCGTGTCGGACTTGTAGCAGCGCGCCGCCCAACTGACCCGGTTGGTAAAGGCGCGGCGCGTCAGGTGGTCGGCCGCCCAGGTCGGCTCCCACGGGGTCAGGAAGCCGGCTGAACTGCGGCGCAGGTCCGACCATGTGCGATAGTCCGAATGCTGGGGCAGGCGCAGAAAGAGCCGCTCTGTCTCGATCCGCAGCTTCGATTTGAGCCCAAGCATCAGGCGGCGAGCCTTTCACTGAGCGCGGACAGATAGGGCGCACGGTCAATCGGACCATAGAGCGCCAGCGCAATGCCACTCTTGTCCAGCAACTGCGCCGCATGGGCGCGCACGGCCCCCACATCCACCGCATCGATCCGCGCAATCGCTTCCGACAGGTCCGGCACGCGTCCCCAGATCGACAGCAACTTGGCCAGCCGCTCGGCGCGTTGCGAGGGGCTTTCCAGCCCCATCAACAAGCCTGCCTTCATCTGGGCGCGGGCGCGGGCGACTTCATCGGGGCGCATATCCTCGGCGGCGCGCTTGATTTCATCGATGGTCAGCATGGCCAGGTCGCCAATTTCCTCGGCCCCGGTGCCTGCGTAGATCGTGATCAGGCCAGTATCGAAATAGGCCCCCGATTGGGCAAAAACCGTGTAGCACAGGCCACGATCCTCGCGCAGTCGCTGGAACAGCCGTGACGACATGCCCCCGCCAAGCGCACCGGAAAACACCTGACTGGTGTAGAAATCGGGCGCGCGGTAATCCGGGGCCTCGATTGCCAGTGCAAAATGCGCCTGCTCCAGCCCACGCATCTCGCGCCGCTCGCCACTGGCAAAGCGGGCGGTGTCCGGCACCAGACGTGGGCGGGGGGTCAGATGCGCGAAAAGCGGCTCTGCCAACCGCACCAATACGTCATGATCCACGGCCCCTGCCGCCGACAGGATCATCTGACCGGGGCTGTAATGTTCGGTCACGAAACGGCGCAGATCGCCCGCATCAAAGCCCGACACCCGCGCCGAAGGTCCAAGGATCGACCGGCCAATCGGCTGGCCCGGATAGGCCGTTTCCTGCAACCAGTCAAAGATGATGTCATCGGGCGTGTCCAGCGCCTGCCCGATTTCCTGCAGGATCACGCCGCGCTCGACCTCGATCTCGCGCGGCTCGAATGCCGGGTTCAGGACGATATCGGCCAGCACATCCAGTGCAAGCGGCACATCGGCGCGCAGCACACGGGCGTAATAGGCTGTCATCTCGCGCGAGGTATAGGCGTTGATATATCCGCCCACATCCTCGATTTCCTCGGCAATCTGCAAGGCGCTGCGGCGCGCGGTGCCCTTGAAGGCCATATGCTCCAGAAAATGCGCGACGCCGTTCTGGGATTCCTGTTCATGGCGCGCACCGGCTTCGACCCACAGACCCACGGCGGCGGATTCGATCCCCGGCATCGACTCGGTGACGATACGGAATCCGTTGGGCAATGTCGTGACTTGCAGGCTCATGCGGTGATCCGTTCGCGGATGAGGGCCTGAACCGCTGACAGATCATCAGACAGGCGGGTGACACGTTCGGGGCGGTCGAACAGGTCGGCCATGCGCGCGGGCAGTGCCGGGCGGGTGCCAGTGGCCGCTTCGACCGCATCGGGGAATTTGGCAGGGTGAGCTGTAGCAAGCGTGACCATAGGTGTCGCGGACAGATGCGCCTGCGCCACATGCACGCCCACGGCGGAATGGGGGCAGAGCACTTCGCCGGTTGCATCGGCAACGCGGGTGATGGTCGCGCGCGTCTCATCCTCGGACGCGCGGCCAGAGGCGAAACTGTCGCGCAGAAATTCCAGTGCGCCCTGACTGATGTGAAAGCCGCCCGTGGCTTTCAACTCGTCCATGACCTGCGCAACCGCCGCCCCGTCGCGGCCATAGGCGTCAAACAGCGCGCGCTCGAAATTGGAACTGACCTGAATATCCATCGACGGGCTTATCGACGGTTTAACGCCGTCGGTCACATAGCCGCCCGAACTCAGCGCGCGGTGCAGGATGTCATTGTGGTTGGTGGCGACCACCAGTTTCTCGATCGGCAAGCCCATCGCACGCGCGATATAGCCTGCAAAGATATCGCCGAAATTGCCGGTGGGCACGGTAAAGCTGACCGGTCTGTGCGGCGCGCCCAGTGCGACACCGGCGGAAAAGTAATAGACCACCTGCGCCAGTACACGCGCCCAGTTGATCGAGTTGACACCCGCCAGCTTGACGCCATCGCGAAACTTGAAATCATTGAACATGTCCTTGACCAGCGCCTGACAGGTGTCGAAATCGCCATCGATGGCAAGCGCGTGGACATTGGCCTCGGACGGGGTGGTCATCTGGCGGCGCTGCACATCGGACACGCGGCCATGCGGGTAAAGGATGAACACATCAACATTGTCCAGCCCGCGAAACGCCTCGATTGCCGCAGAGCCGGTATCGCCCGAGGTCGCGCCGACAATCGTTACCCGCGCACCTGACCGCGCAAGTGCTGCCTGAAACAACTGCCCGATAAGCTGCATCGCGAAATCCTTGAAGGCAAGCGTCGGGCCGTGGAACAGTTCCAGCAGGAAATGATTGGCATCAAGCTGCTTGAGTGGCGCGCGCGCCGGGTGGCCGAAACCGGCATAGGCACGCGCGATCAGGCCGCGCAATTCGTCATCACCAAAGGTGTTGCCGATAAACGGGCGCATGATCGTCCAGGCCTGTTCCTCGTAACTCTGGCCTGCGAGTGCCGCCATCTCGGCCTGTGTCATCGGGGGGATATGCTCGGGCAGGTACAAGCCGCCGTCACGGGCAAGCCCGGTCAGCATGGTGGCTTCGAAATCGAGCACTGGCGCGGTGCCACGCGTGGAGATGTAATTCATTGCTGGCCTGATCCTCAGTCGCTTGGCGTCCTGATACGCCACAGAAAGAAAACTGTCATCCCCGCCCATGCAAGCGCCATCAAAAACCATTGCACGGCATACCCAAGGTGATTGTCGGGGATCGAGACCGAATAGACGGGAACCGGCGTCACCTCTGGCAGCGGCGCAGAGGTGGCGCGCAGCACCAGCAAGACCGGTTCGGTTTCCAGGTGCGCGGCCAGTTGCGCCACGTCCCGCGCGAAATGCAGGTTGCGGGAGGCGTCATAGGCGGGTGTGTAGCGGTCGGAATCGTCGGGCCAGTGCAGGTTACCCGACAAGGTAACACCCGCCTGCGGGCCGGCAAGGTCCAGCCGGGAACGGGCCTCTTCGCGCAGGAACCCGCGTTCGACCAGAATCCGCCGCCCGTCTTCCGTCTCGAACCCCGAGATCAGGTGAAAGCCGGGACCCTGATCGCGTTGCGCCGCCATGACGAAGGTATGGTCTGGCAGAAAGCGGCCTGCGACCTCGACCGGGCGGTAGCGGTCCTCCGCGGGCGTGGGGCGGAGGGGCAAGGGCACGGGCGGATCAAAGATGCGCTCTTCCATCGCGGCAATCAGCGCTGCCTTCTCTTCGGCGCGATTCAGTTGCCAGATGCCCAGTGTCACGAGGATCGCACAACCGATCACGCCGAAAAGGGCGGGCACGATCATCCGGCGCAGCATGGGCAAGGCTCCTTCTGGAAATGTGAGGGCGCGGGCCTTGCGGCCCGCGCCCTGTGACTTGGTCGGCACCGGCTGGGCGCGTTACATGCCCCAGATATAGACGGCAAAGAACAGGAACAGCCAGACCACATCGACAAAGTGCCAATACCATGCCGCCGCCTCGAATCCGACATGGCGCTCGGCGGTGAAATGCCCTGCGCGCACACGGAACCAGCAGACTGCAAGAAAGATCGTGCCGATGATGACATGCACGCCGTGAAAGCCCGTCGCCATGAAGAAGTTGGCATAGAAAACATCGCCCGCGAAATCATAGCCGCGCTCGGTGATGAGGTAGACATATTCATAGGCTTGCAGGAAGGTAAAGGCGATGCCCAGCAACACCCCCAGCAACAGGCCGGTTTCAACATTCTTGCGCGTGCCGCCATGCACAAGTTCATGGTGCGCCCATGTCACGGCACAGCCCGACAGCAACAGCACCAGCGTGTTGATCAGCGGCAGGTCAAACGCGTTGACCGCGTAAATGGCAGGTTCCAGATACTCGGTGCCGACATAGGTATACATCGGATACATGGCATGTTTGAAGAAGCTCCAGAACCATGCCGAAAAGAACATCACCTCGGACAGGATGAACAGGATAAAGCCATAGCGCAGGCCGATCACAACGACAGGCGTGTGGTCCCCCGAATGGGACTCGATGACCATCTCGCGCCACCATTCGAACATGACATAGAGAACGCCCGCCAGCCCCATGAGGAACAGCCACGGGCCGCTGCCATGCATCCACAACACGGCCCCGAACAGCATGACGAAGGCTGACAGCGCCGCCACGAATGGCCAGATCGATGGGGGCAGAACGTGATAGTCGTGGTTCTTTGCATTTGCCATGGCGGAAGGTTCCCTCGGATGGTGCAGGCTTACGCCCGTCTCAGTTTGTCATTTCTGTTTCAGGCGCGACATAATCGGCCGGGATGTCGGTCGGGTGGAATGTGTAGGACAGCGTGATCGTGTGGATATCGCGCGCGTCGCGGTTGTCCAGAATATCCGGGTCCACGAAATAGGTGACCGGCATCAACACCGACTCGCCCGGTTGCAGAACCTGCAACTCAAAGCAGAAGCAGTCGATCTTGGTGAAATAGCGTCCGGCGTCATAGGGGGTGACATTGTAGCTGGCGGTCCCGGCGATGGGTTCATCGGTCGGATTATACGCCTCGTAAAAGGCCAGCCCGACTTCGCCCAGACGGATTTCGGACACGCGCTCGACCGGGCGGAAAGACCACGGGAAATCGCGCGCAACCGACGCGTCGAACCGCACGCGCATGGTCTGATCGAGGATCACACCGCGCGAATCAGCCGCTGTATTCGTTGTGCCACCATAGCCGGTGACACGGCAGAACAGGTCATAGAGCGGCACAGCGGCCCAGCCCATCGCCCCCATGAACAGGACAACGCCCACCGTATGAACAGTCGTCTTCTGAATTCCGGTCAGTCGGTTCCACGCAGCGATCATCTTTGCTGATACCTCACATTGTCCGGGTCAAGGGACGGGCGATAGCTGTGGTCATAGGCCTGCAGGGTCGATCCACCCTGCACCTTGGCAATGGTCAGGCCAAATACCAGCGCGATAAAGCCCACCAGCACCAGTGCCAGCCCCACATTGCGCCCAGAGCGGCGCTGGTGCAGTTCATGTTCACGCGTGATGGGCATCAGAACAGCTCCAATACAGGCAGATGGGCCGCAAAACTCGTATAGGCGGGCCAATAGGCCAAGGCGGCCTCGGCCATGAGGGCCGTGAACAGCAGGAACAGATAGGACAGCGAAAACCGGAAGACGCGCTTTTCGGTGGCGTAGCTGTCCGCCTCGGCCTGTGCCTCGTCGCGGCGCCAGATGGCCCAGGCGCCCTGCACAAACATCGCATTCAGCACCAGCGCGAGTGCCAGATAGACCGGGCCACCAATGCTGGTGAATGCCGCCGCCAGCGCCACCGGCACCAGTGCCAGGGTATAGACCAGAATATGTGCGCGCGTCGCGCGGCGGCCATGCGTCACGGTCAGCATCGGCACGCGGGCCTTGTGGTAGTCGGATTTCATGAACAGCGCCAGCGCCCAGAAATGCGGTGGCGTCCACATGAAGATCAGCAGGAACATCAGGCAGGCTTCGACGCTGATGCTGCCTGTAACCGCGACCCAACCGATCATCGGGGGAAAGGCCCCTGCCGCACCACCGATGACGATATTCTGCGGCGTGGCGCGTTTGAGCCACATCGAATAGATCACCGCATAGAAGAAGATGGTAAAAGCCAGCAGACCCGCTGCCAGCGCGTTGGTGGACAGCCACAGCATGATGACCGCCATCCCCGAAAGCGCCAGCCCCAGTGCCATCGCTTCTTGCGGGGCGACCTTGCCTGCGGGAATGGGGCGCTTTGCCGTGCGCTTCATCACGCGGTCGATATCGGCGTCCCACCACATATTCAGCGCACCGGATGCCCCCGCGCCAAGTGCAATGAAGATGATCGCGGCCAGCGCCTCGACAGGGTGCAGACTGCCGGGCGCGACCAGCAGCCCCGCCAGCGCCGTGAAGACGACCAGCGACATCACCCGCGGCTTGAGCAGCGCGATGTAATCGCCAAAGCTGGCCTCGCCTTCGGCGGCAAACGGGATGTCGGTACGGATATCGGTCATCAGGCAACCCTGTCAGGCTATGCGCGGGGCGCGCTGGTTCAGTTGGACGCCGCGAGTTCGATCTTTTTCTGCTCCATCCAGTCGGGCAGATTGGCAAACTCGGCGCCCTGACGTTCCAGCCACGCGATATATTCGGCCTCGCTCACGACCTTGACGGTGATGGGCATGTAGGCGTGATTGATGCCGCACAATTCCGAACACTGGCCAAAATAGATGCCCTCTTCCTCGGCGTTGAACCACAGTTCTGCCAGACGGCCCGGAATACCGTCCTGTTTCACGCCAAAGGCCGGGATGGTCCAGGAATGGATCACGTCCGCAGCCGTCACCTGCAACACGACGTTGCGGTTGACCGGCACGACCATGGCGGTATCGGTCGCCAGCAGATACAGGTCATCGGTATAGCCGTAATCGGCCAGTTCATCACGCTCCAGCATGAATTGCGAGAATTCAAAGCCGTGATCGACATATTCATACCCCCAATACCACTGGAAACCAGTGACCTTGATGGTGACATCGGCCTCGGGCATGATTTGCTGGTGGCGCAGCGCGGGGAAGGTGAAAACCGCGATGAACAGCAGGATGATCGCAGGCACCACGGTCCATGCCACTTCAATCGGGGTGTTGTGCGTGAAACGTGCCGGCTCGGGGTTGGCCTTGCGGTTGTGAAACACGATCACCCAGATCAGCAGTCCCGTCACAAAGATCGTGATCGGGGTAATGATCCACAGCAGAAGATTGTCCAGAAACACGACCTCACGCGCCAGCGCCGTGACCGGGCGCTGCATGGCTATGCCATCGGGCACCGGGGCACCAATGACAGGCAGTTGCGGCAGCAGATCGTCTGCCGCGACCTTTGACGCCGTGACGACAGCCAGCAATGCGGCGGCCAGTGACGATGTGGCTGTAGAAAGTCGCATGTTCTGTTCCCGTTTTTATTCAGCCTTGGTGGCCGCTGATCGTCGCGTGAGTTCCGGCGCATGTTCGGCATGCGATGGAATCCCGTTGAGGTTTGGTCTCGTAAAACCATATTAGAGGTGTCAGAACAAGCAAAACCGATGCGACAGATTGCCATTAGTTGATATGGATCAAGGACAGCGTTGCGCTCTTGCGCTGCAGCGCAGCACCATCTGAAAGGCTCCAGAATGCCCGAGACCGATTTTCGCCCCTTCGAGACCGCTTTTGACGCAGACGACGCGCTGTCTGTCCTGCGCGAGGCAACAGCAGGCGCCGATGATGGCGAGTTGTTCTGCGAGAACCGCATCTCTGAATCGCTCGTGCTCGACGACCAGCGAATCAAGTCGGCCAGCTACAATGCCTCTGAAGGGTTCGGACTGCGCGCCGTCCGCGGAGAGGTGACGGGCTATGCGCATTCGACCCACATGACGATGGAGGCGCTGCGCCGCGCGGCATCCACAGCCCGGCTGGCGGTGGGCGATGGTGGCGGGGTCATGGCGGATGCGCCCGCACCGACCAACCAGCGGCTTTACACGGATGCCGACCCGATTGCGGGCGCGGCCTTTTCGGTCAAGCTGGACCTGCTGCGCGAGATCGACGATTTCCTGCGTGCGCTGGATGCCCGCGTGGTGCAGGTGTCGGTCTCGATGGCGGCCAGCCTGCAGCAAATCGAGATCCTGCGCCCCGAAGGCGGGCATCTGCGCGACACCCGCCCCATGAGCAGGCTGAACATCTCGGTCATGGTGGAACAGGATGGGCGGCGCGAATCAGGCGCGGCTGGTGGTGGCGGGCGCGCGGGGCTGCAGGGCGTGATGGCACGTGCGACATGGGAAACCATGGCACGCGAGGCATTGCGCATCGCGCTTGTCAATCTGCGCGCCGAACCGGCACCCGCAGGTGTGTTCGATGTGGTGCTTGGCCCCGGTTGGCCCGGCATCCTGCTGCACGAAGCCATCGGCCACGGGCTGGAGGGCGATTTCAACCGCAAAGGCAGTTCGGCCTTTGCCGGGCTGATGGGCAGCCGGGTCGCGGCACCCGGCGTGACCGTGCTGGATGACGGCACCATCCCTGACCGGCGCGGGTCCATCACCATTGACGACGAAGGCACGCCTTCGGCACGCAATGTACTGATCGAGGACGGGGTGCTGGTGGGCTATATGCAGGATCGCCAGAATGCACGGCTGATGGGGGTTGCGGCCACGGGCAATGGACGGCGCGAATCCTACGCCCATGCGCCCATGCCGCGCATGACCAATACCTACATGCTGGGTGGTGACACGGACCCCGCCGATCTGGTGGCGGGGCTGCGCGATGGCATCCATGCCGTGGGCTTTGGTGGCGGGCAGGTCGATATCACCAACGGCAAGTTCGTCTTCTCCTGCACCGAAGCCTATCGCGTCAAGGACGGCAAGGTGGTGGCCCCGATCAAGGGTGCAACGCTGATCGGCGACGGGGCGACGGCGCTGACAAAGATCCGCGGGCTTGGCAATGACATGGCGCTCGACCCCGGCATGGGCACCTGCGGCAAGGCGGGCCAGTGGGTGCCTGTGGGCGTGGGCCAGCCATCGCTGCTGATTGGCGGGCTAACGGTCGGCGGGAGCGCTGCCTGATGGCCGCGCTCCGGTCTGCCCGAGGGGGTGACCGGTCGTTGCGCTGGCGCGACTGGCTGGCGGGCTATGGCGCAACATGGGTTCTGCCCGTGCCAATCGGGCTGGCGGTGGCAGTGTTGGCGATGCTCTATCGCGTGCCATTCGAGGCGCTGGGACTGGCCATCCCGGCGGAAACGGTCGCCTCCTACGCGTTCGGTCTGGGGATGGTGATGATGATGATGCCCATGTTTTCATGGCTGGGATTGGTGCTGTCCGTGCCGATTGTCTGGGCAGTCCTGCGCATGGGCTTGGGCGGATGGCTGAGCTTCGGCATTGGCGGGGGTGCGACGGGCGCGCTGGCCGCGGCGGCCCTCGGCGGCATGGCGGCACCTGTGCCGATTGGCGTCGGCGTGATCAGCGCGTTGTTTTTCCGCCAGATGCTGCGCTGGCTGCGCCCCGAAGCCCTTGCGCCGGAAAAAAACTTCTGAGGCGCGTAAACGCTTAACCCTGCCTTAACCATCGGCGTGCAATCTCACCTGAGAATGAGGCGAGGCGGATGGAATGGCGAAAGATTTGTTTTCTTCTCACCCACCCTTCACCCCACCCACGACGGAAGAAGACAGGCTGTTCTGGCTTCGCCTCATTCGCTCGCCCCGCGTGGGCGCGACCACCTTTCACCGCCTGATGGCCGAACACGGCAGCGCCGAAGCCGCACTTGCGGCCCTGCCTGCCATCGCCCGCGCAGCCGGGGTCAGCGACTATACCCCCTACCCCCCCGACAAGGCCGAGGCCGAGATCGACATCGCCCGCGCCAAGGGCGCGCGGATGCTGTGCTTCGGGACCGACGCCTACCCGGCCACATTGGCCACACTGAGCGACGCGCCCCCGGTCTTGTGGTGCATGGGGCAGCGCGCGCCCATCCTGCGCCCGATGGTCGCGCTGGTCGGCGCGCGCAACGCCTCCAGCCTTGGCACCCGCACGGCGCGCGGCCTCGCCGAAGGACTGGGGCATGAAGGTTATACCATAGTGTCGGGCCTTGCGCGCGGGGTCGATGCTGCGGCCCATCACGGCAGCCTGAAAACCGGCACCATCGCCGTCATGGCAGGCGGGGTCGATGTGATCTACCCGGTCGAGAATACGGTTCTGGCCGCCGCGATCTGCGATCAGGGGTTGCGGCTGTCGGAACAACCCATGAGCCTGCATCCGCAGGCCCGCCATTTTCCACCCCGCAACCGCATCGTATCGGGGCTGGCGCTGGCCGTGGTCGTGGTCGAGGCGGCAGAGAAATCGGGCAGCCTGATCACGGCGCGCGACGCGCTGGATCAGGGGCGCGAGGTGATGGCCGTGCCGGGCCATCCGGTGGACGGGCGCGCGGGTGGCTGCAACCGGCTGATCCGCGAGGGCGCGACACTGGTGCGCCATGTCGAGGATGTGCTCGACGTATTGCGCCGCCTGCAGGAACGCCCCGCAGACGACAGTCCGGCAGACCAGGCATCAGGCTGTGCAGAGGGGCAGGCTGGCCCGGTCGCGGCCTCTGAACCGACAGGCAGCGCCCGGTCGCGCCGCGCGGGTGCGCCCCCGTCGCAACCGCAGAAGGCTGCGCGCAAGGCACACGTCGCAGATGACGCGCAACCCTCTGATCCGGATGGCGCAGCGCTCGACCAGCGCATCCTGCGCTGCCTCGGCCCCAGCCCGGTGGCCGAAGATCAGGTGATCCGCGATCTGGCATTGCCTGCCGCCGTCCTTTCGCCCGCGCTGGTGATGCTGGAATTGCAAGGCACCATCCGGCGCCACCCCGGCGGGCTGATAAGCCTCGCATGAGGATTGAAGGCAAAATCCGCAGTTGCGCGCCGCCGCCGCCGCATCGCCGCCAATTCAGCCCGGCGCCGGGGCGGCAAACCTTCCGGCACAAGGCAGTTTCGGGGATGTGTGCGGCACTGTCTGCGTTCGGTCAAAACCTGACGCAACAGCGATTCCCGAAGGGACCTGCGCGCAAACCCGGTGCCAGGGCGCATTGACATTCCCCATGGCCCTCACACATGTAGGACCACCCGCGAACAGCGGTTCAAGGTTTTCGTCAGAGGAATTTCATGGCAGTTGTCGTCGTCGAATCGCCCGCCAAGGCCAAGACAATCAACAAGTATCTCGGCCCCGGCTATACGGTTCTGGCCTCTTATGGTCATGTGCGGGACCTGCCGCCCAAGGACGGGTCGGTCGATCCCGAACAGGATTTCGACATGACATGGGAGATCGCGAGCGACTCGCGCAAGCATGTCAAGGCGATTGCAGATGCGCTGAAAGACGACCCCGAACTGATCCTCGCAACCGACCCCGACCGCGAGGGGGAGGCGATCTCGTGGCATCTGACCGAAGCGCTGTCGAAATCGCGGGCGCTGAAAAAGGGCACGCCCGTCAAGCGCGTTGTGTTCAACGCCATCACGAAAGCGGCCGTCACCAAGGCGATGGAAAACCCGCGCGAGGTCGATATGCCGCTGGTGCGCGCCTATCTGGCACGCCGCGCGCTGGATTATCTGGTGGGGTTCAACCTGTCGCCGGTGCTCTGGCGCAAGTTGCCCGGCGCGAAATCGGCGGGACGGGTGCAGTCGGTCTGCCTGCGCCTGATTGTCGAGCGCGAGATGGAGATCGAGGCCTTTCGCGCGCAGGAATACTGGTCCGTGACAGCGGGTTTGACCACGCCGCGCGGGCAGGAGTTCAGCGCCAAACTGGTGAACCTTGCGGGCAAGCGTCTGGACAAATTCGATATCGCAACGTCGGAATCGGCTGAAATTGCGGTGCAAGCGGTCCGGTCGCGTGCACTTTCCGTACAATCGGTCGAGGCAAAGCCTGCCAGCCGCAACCCATCCGCACCCTTCATGACCTCGACCTTGCAACAGGAAGCCAGCCGCAAGTTCGGCATGGGCGCGAAACAGTGCATGAGCACCGCGCAGCGCCTGTATGAGGCAGGCTATATCACCTATATGCGGACCGATGGCATCGACATGGCCCCCGAAGCCGTGATGGCGGCGCGCGATGTGATCAAGGACCGCTACGGCGCAGAATATGTGCCCAAAAGCCCGCGCATGTACAAGAACAAGGCCAAGAACGCGCAGGAAGCGCATGAGTGCATCCGCCCGACCGATATGGCGGTCAGCCCCGACCGGCTGAAACTGAGCGATAACGATCAGCGCAAACTCTATGACCTGATCTGGAAGCGCACCATCGCAGGCCAGATGGAAGCCGCACGGCTGGAGCGCACCACGATCGAGATCGGATCCAAGGACGGGCAAGTGGGCCTGCGGGCGACCGGGCAGGTGGTGCTGTTTGACGGGTTTCTCAAGGTCTATGAGGAAGGGCGCGATGATGTGGTCGATGATGACGACAAGCGCCTGCCGCAAATGGCGCAAGGTGACGCGCTGACCACGCGCAGCGTCACGCCCGAGCAGCATTTCACCCAGCCCCCGCCCCGATACACCGAGGCCACGCTGGTCAAGAGGATGGAAGAACTGGGCATCGGTCGCCCTTCGACCTATGCCAGTATTGTCACCACGATTCAGGATCGTGGCTATGTGACCAAGGACAAGAACCGTCTGATCGCCGCTGACAAGGGGCGGTTGGTGACCGTGTTTCTGGTCAACTACTTCCGCCGGTATCTGGAGTATGATTTCACCGCCGATCTGGAAAGCCAGCTTGACGACGTGTCGGCAGGGGACCGCGACTACAAGGAAGTGCTGGCGCGGTTCTGGCGCGATTTTTCCGCCGCAATTGCCGAAACGGCGGATCTGCGCATCACCGAAGTGCTGGAAAAGATCGACGAGGTTCTGGCCCCGCATCTGTATCCACCGCGCGAGGACGGGACCGACCCGCGCGTCTGCCCCAAATGTGGCGTAGGCCGGCTTAACCTGAAGACCGCGCGTTCGGGCGGGGCCTTTATCGGTTGCAACAATTACCCCGAGTGCCGCTATACCCGCCCGCTTGCAGGCGAGGATGAGGGCAATGCCGAACTGGCGGGCGACGGCAAGTTGCTGGGTCATGATGCGGGCGATCCGATCAGCCTGCGCACAGGCCGGTTTGGCCCTTATGTCCAGCGCGGCGAGGCCACCAAGGAAGTCCCCAAACCCCCTCGGGCCTCGCTGCCCAAGGGATGGGAGGTGGACAGCATCGATCTGGAGCGCGCGCTGATGCTGTTGTCGCTGCCGCGCCCTGTTGGCCCGCACCCCGAGGATGGCGAGTTGATCGAGGCCGGGATCGGGCGCTATGGCCCCTTCGTCAAGCATGGCCGGACCTATGCAAACCTGCCCGAGGTGGACGAGGTGTTCACCATCGGCATGAACCGCGCGGTCGAGGTGCTGGCGGCCAAACCGATGCGCGGGCGGGCACCGGCGACCGAGCCCTTGCGAAGTCTGGGCGACCACCCGGATGGGGGCGCGCTGCAGGTGATGAAGGGGCGGTATGGGCCCTATGTGAAATGGGGCAAGGTCAACGCGACCCTGACCAAGGACATGACGCCCGAGGACATCACGCTCGAACAGGCCATCGAGTTGGTCAACGCAAAGGCAGGCGCGAAACCCCGCAAGAAAGTGGCTGCCAAGGCAACCACAAAGAAGACTCCGGCGAAAAAGACGGCGGCGAAAAAAGCCCCGGCCAAGAAGGCCGCAAAGGGCTGAACGGGCCTGTGGAATGGTTGACTTCGCGACAAGGCCACGGCACTAGTCTTGCTAGGAAATGAATACCAGAGTGTACAAAAGAGGGGCACGCCATGCAAAAAGTCTACGGCTCTGCAACCGAGGCACTTGACGGGCTTTTATTCGACGGAATGACCATTGCCGCGGGCGGTTTCGGGTTGTGTGGCATTCCCGAATTGCTGATCGATGCCATCCGCGAAGCGGGCACCAAGGATATCTCCATCGCGTCCAACAATTGCGGCGTCGATGATTTCGGGCTGGGCGTGCTGCTGAAAACCCGCCAGATCCGCAAGATGATGTCCTCTTATGTGGGCGAAAACGCGGAATTCATGCGCCAGTATCTGAGTGGCGAACTGGAACTGGAGTTCAACCCGCAGGGCACCCTGGCCGAGCGCATGCGCGCAGGCGGCGCGGGCATTCCCGGTTTCTACACCCGCACTGGCGTCGGTACAGTCATCGCCGAGGGCAAGGAGCACAAGGAATTCGACGGCGAGACCTTTATCCTTGAACGTGCGATCATTGCTGACCTGTCCATCGTCAAGGCGTGGAAGGCAGATACCACCGGCAATGCGATTTTCCGCAAGACCGCGCGCAACTTCAATCCGCCTGCGGCGAAATGCGGCAAGGTCTGTGTGCTTGAAGTCGAGGAAATCGTCGAACCCGGCACGCTGGACCCGGATCATGTGCATCTGCCCGGTATCTATGTGCACCGGATCATTCAGGGCCAGCACGAGAAGCGGATCGAACAACGCACCACAAGGGCAGCCTGAGGCAACGGCCATGGAAGACACGTCATTCGCAACGGCGCTTGGCACGAACGAGGCTTTTGCCGCGTTTTCGCGGTTGAGCATCTCGGTGCTGCTGACGGACCCGCGTCAGCGTGACAACCCGATCATCTATGTGAATGACGCCTTTGAACGGATGACGGGCTACAGTCGGGCGGCGGCCATCGGGCATAACTGCCGCTTTCTGCAGGGCGAGGGCACGGACAAGCGCGACGTGGACATGATCCGCAAGGCGATATCCGAAAAGCGCGATGTATCAGTCGATATCCTGAACTACCGCGCCAATGGTGCGCCCTTTCTGAACCGGCTGATCATTGCGCCGATACTTGGCGATGATGGTCAGCCCATGTTCTTTCTGGGCATCCAGAAGGAACTGGTCGAAAGCGACCGCAGTGGCGACAATAGGATCTCGACTGACAATCTGAAGCTGATCCAGCGTCTGGTGCAACGCGATCTGGCGATGATCCTCAGCAGCCTGCGCGAACCATCGATGGACAAGTCGCCAGTCATGATCGGGCGCGAGATGGAAGCCCTGCCCCGCAGGCTGGAAACCTTGCAGACGGTCTATGAGGAAATGCGGCAGGCCCGCCGGGCATCCAGCCAGCGTGACATAATAGATATGGGGGCCTTGCTGGCGCGGATTGCGGCTGCGATCGTTCATACACAGGGGCGCGCGGGTTTGCGCTATGTCCAGAACATCGAGACTGTGGATGTCACGCTGGATCGCGCCACGCGGATAGCGCTGATCGTGTCCGAGACCTTGCAAAACGCGTTCGAGCACGCCTTTGGCCACGAAGATTTTGGCCGGATCGAGCTCAGCCTGACCCGGCTGACCGGCGGCGGCATGCGCATCATTATCGGGGATGATGGGCGGGGGCTGCCAGACAGTCTGGATTGGCCCTCAAGGCGTCATTCGGGCGGGCGGCTTGTGCGCAGCCTGCTGGGCGGGCTGGATGCAAAACTGAACGTGGTGCGCGGGGCTGCCGGTGTGGTCGTCCTGATCGACGTGCCTGTGGATTTGACCGACTGAGCGCGACACGCGCCCGGCGGTCCTGGATGATGAAGGAGACCGAGAGATGCCTTGGGACCGCAACCAGATGGCCGCGCGTGCGGCGCAGGAATTGCAGGACGGGATGTATGTGAACCTCGGCATCGGGATTCCGACGCTGGTGGCCAATTACATTCCCGAAGGCGTGAATGTCACGCTGCAATCGGAAAACGGGATGCTGGGCATTGGCCCGTTCCCGACCGAGAATGAAGTTGACGCGGATCTGATCAACGCGGGCAAGCAGACCGTCACCGCGCTGCCGCATACCGCCTATTTCGACAGTTCCGAATCTTTTGCCATGATCCGCGGTGGCAAGATCAACATGGCGATTCTGGGTGCCATGGAAGTGGCCGAAAACGGCGACATCGCCAACTGGATGATCCCCGGCAAGCTGGTCAAAGGCATGGGCGGCGCAATGGATCTGGTCGCAGGCGTGGCGCGGGTGATCGTGGTGATGGACCACACCAACAAGGCAGGCGAGTCAAAACTGCTGAAAGCCTGCACCCTGCCGCTGACCGCCCAGGGCGTCGTCAAGCGTATCATCACCAATCTGGGCGTTCTGGATGTGGTCGAGGGCGGGTTGAAGATCATCGAGACCGCCGAGGGTGTGACCGAAGATGACCTCCGCAGCGCCACCGAAGCGGCCATCGTCAACTGACGCGCGGGCGGGGGTTACCCCGCCTGCCCGATCTTGAACACGCAGCCATCGCTGGGCAGTTCCGGCA
>SKRW01000148.1 GCA_007118295.1 Paracoccaceae bacterium
AAGGGCCGCCTGCGCGGCCCTTCTGACGCAATGCTCAGTCATGCGAATGGGAACGCCCATGACCATGGTCATGCCCGTGACTGTGGCCATGCGAATGACTGTGATCCGCCGCGCGTTCCATATCCACGGGGATGGTGATCTCGACATCGTCGCCTTCCTCGAAGACCAGCGTCACGGCAATCTCCTCGCCCTGCACAAAAGGCTGCGTCAGACCAAGAAACATGATGTGATCCCCGCCCCGCGCCAGCGCAAATTCGCCCTGTGCCGGGATCAGAAACCCCTCTTCGACCTCGACCATGCGCATCACGCCCTGATCGTCCTCGATATGGGTGTGCAACTCGACCCGCTGCGCCGCGTCCGAACGCACGGCGATGATCCGGCGATCCGTGTCACCCTGGTTCAGAATGGTCATGAAAGCCGCGCCCGACTGCGCCATGCCATGCGCAGCGCGGGCGTAGGGGTCAGTAACGTGGATATCTTGCGCAAAAGCAGGCAGCGCGAAAGAGGCAGCAACGGCTGCCGATAGAAGGATATGTTTCATCTGGTTTTTCCTTGTCCGGGTGTTTGAAAACAATGCCACTCAGACAAGCAGGGGCGGCGCGCGCGATTGCGGCCAAAGATGGGGCGCGACAACGGGCAAGGCCCCCGCGCGCACAGGGTAGACAATGCCAGACGCGCCGTCCGGGCGGGCGACAAAACCGCCCTCCACTGCAAGCGCCGCCAGCGACAGGATGCAGTCAGGACATGGCAGCGTATGCTCGACCGGGTTGCCCTCGGCATCCAGCGTGATCCGCACCAGCCCGTAGCCTGTGCAGATGACCAGCGTCTGAGCACCCGCCGCCTGATGGCGTGCCAGCGCATGGGTCAGGCTGCCCAGCGCCACCACAAGCGCCAGAGCAAGGGGAAAACAAATGCGTATCAGCGCCTTCATACGCATGTCTTAACTAGTTTCCTGCGGGGCGCATAGCCTGTTGCGCCGGAATGAGGCGTTTGATCGCTGCGACATGATCGGGCTGCGCCTGTGCCGCATCCGCCGCCAGCGCAAGCGCTGTGTCCATCAGCGCCTCTGCGTCACAGATGCGGTCCACCAGCCCCCAGTCGCGAGCTTCTTCTGCCGTCACCTTGGCCCCGGCCATCAGCACCATCTTGGCGCGTGCAGGCCCCACCAATGCTACCAACCGCGCCGGGTCCGAAGGTTGCGGCAGAAAACCCAGCCGCATGACCGGGTAGAACACCTTTGCCCCCGGCACGGCAAGGCGCAGGTCGCAGGCCAGCGCCATGCCACATGCGCCCCCTGCCAGCGTGCCATTCAACGCGGCAATGCTCAGGCCGGGAAAACCGGCAATCTGCCCCGACAGCGCCTCCCACAGGGGCGAGGTGGCAAGCCCCGCACGCGCCGCGTCCAGATCCGCCCCGGCAGAAAACACGCGCCCTGTGCCGGTCAGGATCAGCACACAGGCATCAGCGGCATGCGCCGCGCCCACACCATCAATCAGCGCTTCCAGCATCCCGGCATTCAGCGCGTTGGCCTTGTCGGGCCGGTCAAGCGTCATGGTCCAGATACCACCATCCTGCGCGACACGAATCATGCAGTCAGGCCCAGCCGCTTGCGGATCACCTCGTCACGCAGCGACACTTCGCGCCCCACCCAGTCATCCGCATCCGGGCTGCACATCCAGACCAGCGCGCGCGCGGGCCAGTCGGGCGGAACATGCGCCGACCAGTCCAACCGGCTGACTGCGTTGATGCCGCTGTCCCGGATCGTGCGCTGCATATCAGTGGCCACGGTTCCGGGCGACAGGCTCATGACCCGCAGGCCGTGTCCACGCGTCTCGATATCGGCGACGCGGGTCAGCATCCATGCGGCAGATTTCGACGCGCAATAGGCCCCCCACCCTTCCAGCGGGTTATAGGCCGCGCCAGACCCCACCGTGATGATCGTGCCGCCCCCTTGTGCGCCCATTACCGGCAGCGCCGCGCGCATGCCGTGAAATACACCTTTCAGATTGATGTCGATCAGCGCGCCAAACGCATCCGGATCGGCACTTTCCAACGGTGCAATCGGGTCGATCACGCCTGCATTGTTGATCATCACATCAAGCCGCCCGAAACGGTCCTGCATCTGCGCCACCGCCGCCGCGACGGATGCAAAATCGGCCACATCGCAGGCGATGGGCAGCGCGCCCGTTTCCTCTGCCAGCGCCTGCAATGCATCGGCAGAGCGCGCGGCGATCCCGACCTGTGCACCCTGTGCCACAAAGGCGCGCGCGGCCTCGGCCCCGATGCCACGGCTGGCCCCGGTGATCAGGACTGCCTTGCCTGCAAGCAGCCCCGGTTGTGTGTCTGACATGGCGATTCCCTCAATAATCCCGCTCGAAAAACAGGCCGACACTGGCGCGGCCTTCGTTATCTACCCGCCCCCGCGCTGACAGCGAAGGCGAAAGATCGATATTCACCGACACTTCGCTGCGCCCCTGTGGGCTGACCTCGACATCGGTATAGATGCGTTCGGTCAGATAGCGCCCCAGCCGGACCGACGTTTCCCCATCCTCGCCGGTGCGCACATCCAGATCATCAAGGCCAATATTGCGGCGCAACCGCTCCATGATTCCTTCGCTGCGCCCTGACAATGTGGCCAGCGACGAGGCAAGCTGTGCGGCCTGAAACAACGTAAGCGTTTCGAACCCGCGCCCGAACAACAACAGCGAGACCACTTCTTCCTGCGGCAGTTCCGGGGTGGATTCAAAGCGTATTTCAGGCGCATTCGCAGCCCCCTCCAGCACGATGCGCGCAATCACGCCCTCGCGCTCGGTCGAGGCGACAAGCCGCACGAATGGCACCAGATCGCCCTGCAGGCTGGCGAACCCCTCGTTCAGCGTGAACCGGTTGCCCAAAAGGTCCAACCGTCCCCGGATCAGCCCGAATTGCCCGATGGGAATGACATCTGCCGTGGTGCCTGTCAGGCGCACGCTGCCGCCAAGTTCCGCATCCAGCCCCCGCCCGCGAATGAATATCCGGTTGGGCGCGTCAATCGCGATATCCAGCGAGGGCGGATAACGCGTGCGGCCATGGGTTTCGCCGCCAAAGATGCCCGCCCGGTCGCGGGTCTGGCGTGCCGCGGCGCTT
Organism: Paracoccaceae bacterium; assembly: GCA_007118295.1. Classification (GTDB taxonomy): domain Bacteria; phylum Pseudomonadota; class Alphaproteobacteria; order Rhodobacterales; family Rhodobacteraceae; genus Roseinatronobacter. Next base: position 3,127 of record SKRW01000148.1, read on the forward strand.
TCACCGACATGGCGGATATTGGGCGGGATATACCCGCGACTGGCAAGCCCCACACGCGGAATGCGCAATTCCGTCCGGTCCAGTTGCAGGTCGCCCGAGATGTCAGGCCCGCGCGTCAGATTGCCCTGAATGGCCACAATGCCACTGACCTCGGTCTCGAACAACTGCGGATCCACGATCCGCAGCGCGTTAAGCTGCGCGCGCAGGTTGCCGACCGGCAGAGCACCCAGCGTGATGTCGCCATCCAGCGCGAAACTGCCACCAGTGACAGCATTGCCGCGTACGGCAACAGTGGTGCGCCCGCCCGCAATCTGCGCCTGCGCCGTGATATCGGTCAGGCGCAGGTTCTGCTGCGGTGCCACGACAGTGATGCCGGAGCCTTCGGCATTGCCATTGACCGACGACAGCGCCAGCGGGCCGTTCAGCGTGGCCTCGAACCGGGCCGGGCCCTGAATGGATCGCGGCTCGATCCGCGGGTTGATGAGCGCCAGATCCGTGCTGCCCTGCACCCGCAGATTGCCTTGCAGGTCATTGCTGATGGTGCCCGCAAGCTGTGCCTGAACGCCCGCAGGTCCGGATGCGGACAGGTCCAGCACATAGCCATCCCCCTGCCCGCGCGCCGTGCCGCCCAACGTCACCGAACCCTCGATACCTGGCACCAGAACCGCCAGATTGTTCAACCGCCCGTCGATCTGCAGACTGGGCTGTCCATCCACCAGTTGCCCTGACACAGACGCGTTCAGTTGCGGGCCGCTGACGCGCAGGCTTTCCAGCAGGATATCTTCGGGGCGCTGGATGACACTGGCCGTGATCTCGTGGCGACCAGCCAGCAGATTGTCGGCGGCCTGTGCCCCAAACCGCAACCCCTGCGCCGTGGCCTGCAAGGACGCGCGGCGGATTTCGCCCTCTTCGGTCACTTCCAGGGTGCCATCGACCGACCCCGCCAGCCCCGGACGAATGGCCGCAAGGCTGGGCAGCGCCACACCCGCGACCAGCCGCGAGGCTCCCGCCTCGTAGCGCCCCTCGGCATCCAGCCGCAGCGCCGCGTTGCGCAGTTCCAGCGCTTGCAGATCAAATGCCGCGCCGTCACGCTGGCCCGCCACGGTCAGCCGCGTCTCGCCGCGCAACAGCCGGTTGGCATCGGGCTGGCCGACCGTCAGATCGCGCGCCACCGCGTCAACGCGCAGGCGCTCGCGATCAGGCGCACCGCGTAGCGCGACCTGTGCCTCCATCGCGCCGCCGAAATCCCCCCCAAGCACCGACAGGTCCGCAAAATCGATCCGGCCACCAAGATCCACCCCATCGGGTTCGATCCGGCCGCTCAGATCAGCCCGCAATGTGCGCGCCGTGGCTTCCAGCTTGCGCAGGTCAATCACGCCATTCGCGCCATGCGCATCCAGCGTGATCAGGCTGCGCCCCGACAACAGCGCATCCAGTTCGGCCTGATCCAGCGTCAGATCCTGCCCCGATACTTCGGCGGCCAGCAAAAAGCGGTCACGCTCGGGGCCAAGGGTTGCATCGACCTGCGCGCGCACCGCCCCTGACAGCGGCCGCCCGGCAAGCTGCGACAGCCGCGCGACATTGCGGAAATCGGCCTGCGCGTTCAGGGCCACAACCCCGTCATCCAGCCGCGCCCGACCGTTAAGCTGATAGTCGCGCCCTTCAAGCTGAAACCCCGGCAACAACAGAGGCCGCCCTTCGCGCCACAACAATGCAAGCGAGCCCGTGACCGACGGCCCCAACGCTTCGGTCAATCCGGGGTCGCGCGCCGAAACGCCCAGCGCTGCAAAATCGATCAGCGCATCGACAACGTCGAAATCTTCGCCAAAGCCTTGCGAGGAAATGCGCCCA
>SKRW01000067.1 GCA_007118295.1 Paracoccaceae bacterium
AGGGGGCAGGTCAACTGCAACCTCCATGCGCGGACGGCGCATCGTGGATGGCGAAAAGCTGCGAGTTCACTCCGTCGCATCGGCAATCAACCGCGCGTCAAGCGACCGCAAGGCCGCGAGAGCGGCGCAATCAACGGTTGCAGGCAAGGTTTCGCCCGCCGGGCCCTCATCTCTGCGGGTCAGGCGGTCACGCGTTCCGAGTCGCCTCGCGGCTCTGACAGGCAGGTGCGGGTCATCTCGGGCGAGAGCGCCTCCATCGCGTCGAACTGGGTCAGAAAGACCTGTCCCGTCAACTCTTCCAGCAGATGGCTGCGGCGCAACTGGTCCATCACCGGACCCTTCACCTCGGACAGGTGGAACTGCACCCCGGCTGCATTCAGCCGGTCATTGATCGCCTCCAGACTCTCCAGCGCCGAGGCGTCGATATAATTGATCGCGGTCGCCTGCAGCACGACATGGCGCAAGTCCGGGGTGTCTGCCAGGGCCTGCACGATCCGGTCTTCCAGCGCGCGGGCATTCGGGAAATAGAGCGACTCGTCCACCCGGATTGAAAAGACCTGATCATCACACATGACGACATGCCGGTCGATATTGCGGAAATGCTCGGTTCCGGGCACCTGACCGACAACGGCCATATGCGGGCGCGACGTGCGGTACAGATACAGCACCAGCGACAGCCCCACGCCTGCCAGCAACCCCTGTTCGACCCCGACCAGCAGCGTGACCGCCATCGTCGCCGCCATCGCGGCCCCATCGGCGGGCGAATAGGCCCATGTCCGAGGCAGGGCGCGGAAATCGAGCAGCGACAGAACAGCCACGATGATGATGGCCGCCAGCGTCGCGCGAGGCAGATAGAACATCAACGGTGTCAGCGCCATGACCGCTACCGCGATCATGAGTGCCGTTATCGCCCCCGCCGCAGGCGTTTCCGCACCTGCGTCATAATTGACGATGGTGCGCGACAGCCCGCCCGTGACCGGCATCGCATTGCTGAACCCGGCCCCCAGATTGGCCAGCCCGAGTGCGACCAGTTCCCGATCCGGGTCTATGGCTTCGCGTTTCTTTGCGGCCAGTGTCTGCGCGATGGAAATGGATTCGACATAGCCCACGATTGCAATCATCAGGGCAGGGGCCGCAAGGATCTGGATCAGCGACAGGTCCATCTCGGGCAGGCCGAATTCCGGCAATCCGCGCGGAATATCACCAAGGACAGCCACCCCATGCGCGTCCAGTCCCAACACCCAGACCAACACGGTCGAGGCCACAACTGCAATCAGCAGTGCTGTCTTGCCCAACAGCTTTGCCAGCGGTGCAGAAATCCCAAAGCGTTGCAGCAGCTGCGCCAACCCGGCCCGCGACCAGAACAGGAAGGCCAGCAAGGACACTGAAAGCAGCGTGGTCGCAACCGAGAGCGCCCCAAGGTTCGCAAAAAGCGACGGGATCACCTGCAGCAGCGTCTTGCCCGAGATATCTGCACCAAGAAGGTGGCGTAACTGGCTGGCTGCAATCAGTAATCCCGCGGCCGTGATGAAACCTGAAATGACCGGATGCGACAGAAAGCTCGCGATGAATCCCAACCGGAACACGCCCATCAGGAACAGCATCGCCCCCGACAGCAGCGCCAGCCACAGCGCCGCAAGGTGAAATCCCGGATCGCCGATATCGGCCACGGTTCCGGCAGCCGCCGCCGTCATCAGCGCGACAACGGCGACAGGGCCGACAGCCAGACTGCGCGAGGTGCCAAACGCGGCGTACAGCAACAAGGGCAGCATCGCACCATACAGACCCGCTTGCGGGGGCAATCCCGCCAGCATCGCATAGGCCATGCCTTGCGGCACCAGCATGATGGTCACGACCGATGCGGCGATCAGGTCATTGGTCAGGCTGGACCGGTCATAGCCCCGAGCCCAGCTCAGAAACGGCAGAAACTTTGTGAGCATGCGTGCGCAACTTTCTGAGATATATAGGTAATGCAGGGCAGCGAACTTTGTATGTCGCGACCTTTTCTGCGGCGCAATATAGTCAGTTCTAAATATATTGCAAGACATGAATATGTTTTACTGGATATGCAGTGTAAAGCTGTGTTGATCTTGAGGCTTTCAAATGTCACGATAACGTCAAGAGGGGTTCTGACATGAAATTCAGTTCCAGACTGCGTTTCTGGCGTCGCGCGATGACTTTTTCGGTCTTGTGCACAACGATTTTGCTTGTGTCACTGACAGGTCCGCGACCCGCATCGTCGAGTGCGATCTCCCTGAGCTTTACTGATCCGGAAGTTACGGCGCAGTACCAGCTTCTGCTCTCGCAGTTGCAGGCGTCAATGGCGCTCCCTGCGATTGGCGATCACACCGGAAAGCGCGCAGAGGGCGCACGCAAGGCGCTTGTTATTGGCATAGACAGCTACCGTGAGCTTGAACCGCTCTACAAGGCAGAGAACGACGCACATGCGGTCGCGGAAGCACTCGCAGCGCTGGATTTCGATGTGGCGCTGGAATTCGGCCTTGATGTCGATGCGTTCGACACAGCGCTTGATGCGTTCTACCAGCGGCTTGATCCCGGTGATGTCGCCGTCTTCTTTTTCGCCGGGCATGGTGTGGCCGATGGTGCCACGAACTACCTGCTGCCCGCGGATATGCCCCGACTGGACACGACCGAAAACCCGCGGCTAGCGCGAAATGCCATTGACGCAGGTCAGGTGGTCAACGAGATCAAGGCGCGGGGGGTAGAGCTCGCGCTGGTTGTGCTCGACGCATGTCGTGACAGCCCTTTCGCCCATGAAACCGTCCGCGGTGGAACCCCGACATTTCGTGGTCTTGTGCGGATAGAACCACAGCAAGGGGCGTTTGTGATCTACTCAGCGGGAATTGGGCAGACTGCGCTGGACCAGTTGGCCCCTGCCGATCCGGACCCGAATTCAGTCTTTACACGCAAATTCCGGCCAATACTGGAAACGCCCGGTTTGCCACTGGTCGAAATCGCGAAACGCACGCAAACCGAAGTGCGGGCACTGGCTGAAACAATCCGTCATCCGCAAGCCCCGGCTTATTACGATCAGGTGATAGGGCAGTTCTATTTTCAGCCGCCTGCGCCGCGAATTTTCGGGCTGTCGATTGGGATTGACGCCTATGAGTCCAAGCAACTCGTGTTGCGGGGCGCTGTCAATGACGCCCGCAATCTGCACGATGCGCTGCTGGGTGTCGGTGCGCAAGAGGTGACGCTGATCACGAATCGGGATGCGCGTCGCCAGTTCATCAGCTTTGCATGGGCACAGATGGTGGCCCGTGCTGCACCCGGTGATACAGTTGTGCTGACCTTTGCGGGGCAGAGTTTCGCACCTCGTATCCGCACCGAAGAGGGGGATGGGAAGCGCTCGATGCTGCTGCTTGCAGAGGCCAGACTGGATGACTCCGCGCTGAGCACCTATGCGTCCGATGAGGCGATTGAAGAAGAGGCCTGGATTGCGCATCTGGAACAGGTGATCACCGCGCGGGACATGACCGAATGGATGGAAATGGCAGCGGCGCGCAACCTGAATGTCGTGGTCTTTGTTGATGGATGCCATGCCGGGGGCATGTTGCTGCGGGAGTTCAGCAATGTCACCTTCATCGCAGCGACGGATATTGATGGGCTTGCAATAGAAAAAGAGGTCGATGGCCAGCAACAGGGCATTGCCAGCGCAGCCTTTGCTGAAGCGCTCAAGGGGGCCGCAGACAGCAATGGCGACGGGCTGATCACGCGCTCCGAGCTTTTTGCCTGGATGGATGCGCGGGTTTCTGTCCTCAGTTCCCAGGTGGGTCAAGCGCCACTGCAGCGCCCGGTAGTTCAGCCCGATCTGCCCAGCGCGAGCTTTGTCGATCTGCCGCTGTTCACGACGCCGCAGAACACGGATATGAAACAGCACGCCGAGGAGAGGCGCTTGGGCTTGCTCGACGACCTGACGTTGCGAACGCAACCCCAAAGCAATGTGCGTCCATTGCGGCCGGGGGCGATAGGCGGGCAGACCCGCTAAGATGGACCGTCCGAATTGCCCATAATCAGTATTATGTTAATTTAATGGATGGGCGAGCATAGCTTGCGGCCTGCGTGCGCAGCCAGTATGACGCGCGCAACCCGCCAAACCAAGAGGCTCGCCCATGATCCCGCGTTATTCCCGCCCCGAGATGGTTGCCATCTGGTCGCCCGAGACGAAGTTCCGCATCTGGTTCGAGATCGAGGCCCATGCCTGCGACGCGCAAGCCGCCCTCGGTGTGATCCCAAAGGCCAGCGCCGAGGCAGTGTGGAAAGCGCGCGAGGTGGAATTCGACGTGGACCGTATTGACGAGATCGAAGCCGTCACCAAACATGATGTCATTGCCTTTCTGACGCATCTGGCCGAGATCATCGGCCATGACGAGGCGCGCTTTGTTCATCAGGGCATGACCAGTTCGGATGTGCTGGACACGACGCTGAACGTGCAGCTTGTGCGGGCAGCAGACCTGTTGCTCGCGGATATGGATGCGCTTCTGGCAGCCCTCAAGCGGCGCGCGCTGGAACACAAGTTCACTGTGCGGATCGGGCGCAGCCATGGTATCCATGCCGAGCCCACCACAATGGGCCTGACCTTCGCGCGCTTTTACGCCGAGATGAAGCGCAACCGCGACCGTCTGCTGGCGGCACGCGCCGAGATCGCCACGGGTGCCATTTCAGGCGCGGTCGGCACGTTTGCCAATATCGACCCAGCCGTGGAAGCCCATGTCTGCGCGCAGTTGGGCCTGACGCCCGAACCGATCAGCACGCAGGTCATCCCGCGCGACCGGCACGCAATGTTCTTTGCCACGCTGGGTGTGATCGCGTCCAGCATCGAGAATATCGCCATAGAAATCCGCCACATGCAGCGCACCGAAGTGCTGGAAGCGGAAGAGTTTTTCAGCAAGGGTCAGAAAGGCTCCAGCGCGATGCCGCACAAGCGCAACCCGGTGCTGACCGAAAACCTGACGGGCCTTGCGCGGTTGGTGCGCATGGCGGTGATTCCAGCCATGGAGAACGTGGCGCTGTGGCATGAGCGTGACATCTCGCATTCTTCGGTCGAGCGCATGATCGGCCCCGATGCCACTGTGACGCTGGATTTCGCCCTCGCCCGCCTGACCGGCGTGATCGACAAGCTGGTGGTCTATCCTGACACGATGATCGCCAACATGAACAAGTTTCGTGGCCTGATCCATTCGCAACGGGTTCTTCTGGCGCTGACACAGGCCGGGGTCAGCCGCGAGGATGCCTATGTGCTGGTCCAGCGCAACGCGATGAAGGTCTGGGAACAGGGCCGCGATTTTCTGGAAGAATTGCTGGCCGATGCGGATGTGCACGCGGCGATGTCCGAAGACGAGATCCGCTCAAAATTTGATCTCGATTACCATACCAAGCATGTCGAGACAATTTTTACGCGAGTTTTTGCCGGATAATGTCGCAGACGGGGTTGCTTTCGCAATTTTCGTGCTATCCTCCGTCCTATCGCAGAAGGAGAGAGTTCATGAAACTGAAAGTAACCCTCGCTGCTCTGGTGTTGGGCTTTACCCCTGCCCTCGCGTCGGCCATGTGCTCCAGCATGAAGCCGGAGCAAACAGCCTCGGCCTGTGCAGAAGGTCAGGTCTGGGATAATGACAGCGCAACCTGCATCGAGCCGGTCTCAAGCTGACTCAAACCACCACAGCAAACTGATAGTCTATGTGCGCCCCGTGCTTCGTGCCTCGGGGCGTTTTTTCAGTGCGGTGCAGGCAGTACGGGCGGGTAAACCCTTTCTTGACGCCTTGATGCGACGATCACCCAGCAGAATCGCTCGGGGCGCTTACCGCATGTCGCAGGACCGCACGCAACTTGTCATGGCACCGGCACGCAGCGCGGCAACGGCTTCGCGTGGCGCGTCGCCCGGTTCTGCGCCACTACTGCCACGCGCCAGCACCGACCATCTGTCTGGCGCGCAAAAGGCCGCGATCATCGTGCGCGTTCTGCTCGCCGAAGGGATGCAGACACCCGTTTCATCCCTGCCGCCCGAAATGCAGGCCATGCTGACCCAGACATTGGGCAGCATGCGGTTGGTGGACCGGGCCACCATGACCGCCGTGGTCGAGGAATTTGTCCAGACATTGGAACAGGTCGGCGTGGCCTTTCCTGACGGGGTGGAAGGCGCGTTGTCCCTGCTGGAAGGCAATCTTGACGAACGCGCGACCCGGCAGTTGCGGGCCATGACGCGCGGGGACGGAAAGGATGACCCGTGGACAAGGCTGGAACTGGCCGAAGATGATGACCTCCTGCCCCTGTTGCAGGCAGAGGCGCAGGTGGTGGGTGCGGTGATGCTATCAAAACTAAGCACGGACAAGGCCGCGCGGTTGCTGATGCACCTGCCCTCTGAACACGCCTATGCGCTGGCCATCGCGATTTCCCGGACCGAGGATATCGCCCCCGATACAGTCGCCCGGATCGGCGCGACACTGGCCGATCAGGTCAGCACCAAACCGCCGCGTGCCTTTGGCACACCGCCCACCAAGCGGATGGGTGAGATCCTGAATGCCTCGCCTGCCGGACTGCGCGACGCGCTGCTTGGTCAACTCGCCGCCGAGGATGAAAGCTTTGCAACCGGCGTCCGGCAGGCAATCTTTACCTTTCACGACATCCCGCAGCGGGTTGAGGCGCGCGATGTTCCTGCAATCATGCGCATGATCGCGCCCGAGGATATGACAGCGATCATCGCCGCCGCGCGCGCCGATGACACTGCGGCGCTTGGCTTTCTGCTGGACAACATGTCAAAGCGTGTGGTCGAGACATTGCGCGAAGATGCCGAAACCCGCGCCAAACCCGACACGCGCACTTGCGAGGCAGCGTTGAACCGCGTGGCGGCCCTTGTGCGCAACCTTGGCGATACCGGGCAGATCACCCTGAAACGGACAGATGCCACCAGTGCGAGCCAGGCATAGCGCCACGCGGGGATGCGCGCCCCCTGCCCTGTCGCGCGCCCCGGTGGCGCAACCGCAAAGGCCCGTATCTGGTGTTTCCGAGATGCAAAAGTCTAGGCCAGCATCTGCGCTGCAACAGGGGCAATCTCGCCTTCGGTCGCGCCCTGTATTCCGGCGGCATTGGCCTCGTCCGTGTCGATATGCATCTCGGTAAAGGCGTTCTCGGATACGCGGATCAGCACATCGGCAAAGGTCAGCCCGCGCCCGGTCGCATCCAGCCGGACATCCACCCGGTCACCATCGTTCAGTCCGGATGCCTGCGCATCGGCCTCATTCATGTGGATATGGCGCGCGGCGATGATCAGCCCGTCCGTGTCGAACTGCCCGGCGGGGCCGATCAGGCGGATCTGAGGCGTGCCGTCCAGCGCACCGCTCTGGCGCACAGGCGCGTCGATCCCCAGCGCAAACCCGTCGGTGCGCGAGATCTCGATCTGCGTGCGGTCGCGCAATGGTCCCAGAATCGCGACATTGGCAATCTCGCCGCGCGGCCCGTGCAGTGTAACCCGCTCTTGTGCGGCCCAATGCCCCTTCTGGCGCAGGGGCTTGCCGGGCGTCAGGGTGTAACCTTCGCCAAACAGGGCCGCGACGGCGCGCGCGCACAGATGCACATGCCGCGCCGACACGGCCACAGGCACCCGCAGCGCGGGCCCCTTTGCCGCCGCCATGGCGCTTGCCACATCATGCGCGATCATCAACTGCTCGGCGGTTTCGGTCACCAGCACATTGACCCGCGCACCATAAGCCTGAATTTGCGGCGCGGCCCGCCCGGTCAGGTCCACGCTCAGATTGCGGTCATGGTCCAGCTTCAGGCCCATGAACTCCAGACCGTCACAGATACGCCGCCGCATCGAGGGGGAATTCTCGCCAATCCCACCCGTGAACACCAGCGCGTCCAGCCCACCCATCGCCGCCGCATAGGACCCGATATATTTGCGCGCGCGGTAGGCATAGACATGGATGGCAAGCTGGGCATCCGCGTCGCCATCGGCAGCGCGCGCCTCGACATCGCGCATGTCAGACGATCCCGTCAGCCCCGACAGCCCGCTGTCACTGTAAAGTGCAGCCTCGATCCGGGAAATGCTCAACCCCAGACGGCGCTCCAGATAGCCGAACAGCCCCGGATCGACATCGCCCGAGCGTGTGCCCATGACCAGCCCTTCCAGCGGGGTCATGCCCATCGAGCTGTCGATGCTCTGGCCAAATGCGACGGCACAGGCGCTGGCCCCGTTCCCCAGATGCAGCGACAGGATCCGCAGCGCGCGCACATCCTGCCCAAGCGCCTCTGCCGCGCGCCCGGCAACGTATTTATGCGATGTGCCGTGAAACCCGTAGCGCCGCAAACCCGCCTTGCGCCATTCGGCAGGCACGGCATAGGTTGTGGCGCGCGCCGGGTTCGTCAGGTGAAAACTGGTGTCAAACACGGCCCATTGCGGCAGGTCTGGCCAGATTTTGACCGCCAGATCAAGTGCTTCCAGATTGGCCGGGTTGTGCAGCGGTGCCAGCGGGGTCAGCTCTGCGATCTGCGCGCGAATTTCGGGCGTTATCTGCGCAGGCCCGGCAAAAGCGTCGCCACCATGCGCGATGCGGTGGCCAATGGCCGTTAGCCCGTCCACCCCGGCCAGCGCCTCAGGCACGGCGCAGATCGCTTCTGACAGGCTGGTATGGGGCGCGCGCCCCTTGGTCGACCCTGCACTGTAATCGCATCCATCCGGGCCAAAGCGGTCGAAACTGCCCTTGAACACCTGTTCGGCCTGCGACAATTCCGCCCCCGGCTTCAGATCGAACACGCCGAATTTCAGCGACGAACTGCCTGCATTGAATACCAGTATCCGCATTGCGTCCTTCCTTGCCCGTTTTCAGGCAAAATTGCATCATCTGGGCGCCATGAACCAGTGTTAGCCCCGATCCCGAGCGCTGGCACTTGCGCGCGTGCGCGCTTGGCGCACATAAGCACATAAAAACGACAGGACAGGCCATGATCCAGATCATCCCCACCCAACCCATTGACGGGCAAAAACCCGGCACGTCAGGCTTGCGCAAGAAGACGCGGGTTTTCCGGCAACCCGGCTATCTGGAAAATTTCGTCCAGAGCATCTGGGACGGCATCGGGGGGGGGCAGGGCAAGGTTCTGGTGCTGGGCGGCGATGGGCGGTTCTTCAACACACAAGCCGTGCAGACCATCCTGCGGATGGCGGCAGCGGCAGGCGCGCGCCGCGTCATCGTGGGGCGGGACGGGTTGCTGTCCACCCCTGCCGCGTCGCATCTGATCCGGTCGCGCGGGGCGGATGGCGGCGTGATCCTGTCGGCCAGTCATAATCCGGGCGGTGAGGACGGTGATTTCGGTGTGAAATACAACACCGCCAATGGCGGCCCCGCCCCCGAGAGCGTGACCGAGGCCATCTATCAGGCCACAACACAGATCACGCAATACCAGACGCTGGACTCGAGTGATCTGGACCTGTCAGCCCCCGGCACTGCGCATCTGCACCAGACCGAGATCGAGGTCGTGGACCCTGTCGCCGAGTATGCTGCCCTGATGGAAAAACTGTTCGATTTCGGCGCCATCCGCGCGCTTTTTGACAGCGGTTTCCGGCTGCGCTTTGATGCGATGCACGCCATCACAGGCCCCTATGCGCAGGAAATTCTGGTGAACCGCCTGGGTGCTGCGGACGGGTCGGTGGTGAATGCGACCCCCCTGCCCGATTTCGGCGGCGGCCACCCGGACCCGAACCCGGTCTGGGCGCATGAATTGATGGGACATATGATGGGCGACGCTGCGCCGGATTTCGGCGCGGCCTCGGATGGGGATGGCGACCGCAACATGATTGTCGGGCGCGGGGTCTATGTCACGCCGTCGGATTCACTGGCGGTGATCGCGGCCAATGCGCATCTGGTGCCGGGCTATGCGGGCGGGCTGAAAGGGGTCGCGCGCTCGATGCCGACCTCGGCCGCACTTGACCGCGTGGCCGAGGCGCTGGGGATCGCCTGCTTTGCCACGCCCACCGGCTGGAAATACTTTGGAAACCTGCTGGATGCCGGGCACGCAACCTTGTGTGGCGAGGAATCGGCAGGCACCGGCTCTGACCATATCCGCGAGAAGGACGGGCTTTGGGCGGTGCTGATGTGGCTGAACATTCTGGCCGCCCGCCGCCAGTCCGTGGCCGAGGTAATGGCCGCCCATTGGCAGGAATTCGGGCGCAATTACTATTCGCGCCATGATTATGAAGAGGTCGATTCCGACGCCGCACACGCCCTGATGGAGGATTTGCGCGCAAGGCTGGACCGCCTGGAGGGCCAGACATTCGGCGCGCTGCGCGTCGCGGAGGCGGAGGATTTCAGCTACACCGACCCGGTCGATGGCCTGGTGACAGCCCGTCAGGGGATTGTCGTCAGTTTTGACGGGGGCGCGCGCGTGGTGCTGCGCCTGTCCGGCACAGGCACCGCAGGCGCGACCTTGCGGGTCTATCTGGAACGCTATGTGGCCGGGCCAGAGGGCTTGCAGCAAGACCCGCAAACAGCACTGCGCGAGGTAATCGACGCGGCAGAGGCATTATGTGCGCTGCACGCGCGCCTCGGTCGCACCGCCCCCGATGTGGTGACGTGAAAAAGGGGGCTGACTGCCCCCTCTTGGCCTGCGGCCAATTCACCCCCGTGAGTATTTGGGGCAAGATGAAATCAGTCCGTCGGGGTGGTGTCGAGTTGGCGCGCGGCCTCGACCGTCGCGTCGAGTGCCAGCAGGATCGAGGCGTGGCGATTGCGATAATCGCGCGCGGGCGTCAGCACCTCATAACCGTCAAAGGGGGCATCGGGGACCGGGCCGCCCTCAGCAAGCATGGCGCGCAACTGGTCGCGCGCGCGCGCAAGGTCCTGAAACGTGCGCCCCAGCACCACCTGCCCCAGCACCGCCGCGGCCGCCTGCCCCAGCGCACAGGCCTTTACATCCTGCCCGAAACGCGAGACGCGCCCCTCGGCCATGTCCAGATCCACGGTGACGGTTGAACCGCACAGGGGCGAGCGGCGCTTGACACTGGCCTGAGGCGCGTCAAGCCGCGCCAGATGCGGAATATCGGCGGCCAGTTCCAGGATGCGGCTGGAATAGAGTTTCATCAGGTCTGCATTTTCGGCCATCGCGGGTTTTCCTTGGCTCGGGTCTGCGCTATCACCAGCGCGTCTTTCAAGGTGAGATAGCGCATGTCCTTCGATCCGCAAACCCTGCGATATGATGAAAAAGGCCTGATCCCTGCGATTGCGCAGGACCATGCCAGCGGTCAGGTGCTGATGGTGGCCTGGATGAATGCCGACGCCGTCGCCCGCACGCTGGAAAGTGGGCGCGTGACCTATTGGTCGCGGTCGCGGCAGGCGTTCTGGGTCAAGGGCGAGAGTTCTGGCCATGTACAGAAACTGATCGATTTCCGGATCGATTGCGACCGCGACTGCCTGCTGGTGCTGGTCGAGCAGACCGGCCCTGCCTGCCACACGATGCGGCAAAGCTGTTTCTACACGGCAGTGCGCGACGGGGTCGAAGTGGAATTGATGACGCCCCTTACAGACCCGTAAGCGCGCGGATACCCTGCGGGGTGACACCCTGGGCGCGGTAGAGCGCAATCGCGCGCGCATCATCGCGCTTGGCAAGGCGCTTGCCAGACTCATCCCGAATTAGGTCATGGTGATAATAGGTTGGGCGCAGTAGTTCAAGCAATGCCTGAAGAAGCACATGGATGCCGGTCGCGTCAAACAGATCTGCGCCGCGGGTGATTTCGGTTATGCCTTGCGCCGCGTCATCCACCACCACCGACAGGTGATAGGATGTGCCCATGTCGCGCCGTGACAGCACGACATCGCCCACATTGTGGATCATCCACTCCGGATCGACGACATGCCTGCCGGGCTGTAGCGGTCCGCGCTCTTCGAATGCCAAACCCCCAGCGAGGGCCAGTGCACTGCGCATGTTCAGGCGAAGGGCGTCATCCGGGTGGGCCTCGGCCATGCTGCGCGTGCGGCAGGTGCCCGGATAGACCAGCCCGTCCGGCCCGAGCAGGGGTGCGCCCTCTTGCGGGGCCGACAGGGCCGCGCGAATATCGGCGCGGGTGCAGCGACAGGGATAGAGCACCCCCTTTGCGGCCAGTTGCCCCAGTGCGGCACGATAGGCAGGCATCCGATCGGACTGGCGCATCACGGGGCTTGGCCAGGACAGGCCGAGCCAGCACAAATCGTCATAAATCTGCGCCTCGTATGCGGGGCGGCAGCGGCTTTGGTCGATATCTTCGATACGCAGCAGAAAACGCCCTGCGCCGGCGCGATCTGCGGCAATCAGCGCGGCATAGGCGTGACCCAGATGCAATGGCCCCGTAGGCGATGGTGCAAAGCGGGTTATGCGCTCAGGCGGCATCGCGGCGCTGCGTGCCCAACCAGTCGGCAAAGGCCGCTTTGGCGCGGTCGGTATAGGCCTTGTAGCGGTCGCGCCTCCCACGGCGCCCGCCGCGTGCGTCAATGGGCGGGAACAGCCCGAAATTGACATTCATCGGCTGAAAGGTCTTGGCCTCGGCCCCGCCCGTGATGTGATGCACCAACGCACCCATCGCAGTGTCGCGCGGCGGGGCCGCCAAGGGCTGGCCATGCATCTCGGCTACGGCCAGACGCCCGGCCAAAAGCCCCATGGCGGCGGATTCCACATAGCCTTCGACGCCGGTGATCTGACCTGCGAAACGGATATGGGGGCGTGTGCGCAGGCGAAGTTGATCATCCAGCAGCGTGGGCGAATTCAGGAACGTGTTGCGGTGGATGCCGCCCAGACGTGCAAAAGACGCGTTCTCCAGGCCCGGTATGGTTTTGAAAACAGCCGCTTGCGCGCCATACTTCATCTTGGTCTGAAAGCCAACGATGTTGTAGAGCGTCCCCAGAGCATTGTCGCGGCGCAACTGCACCACAGCATGGGGTTTTACATCTGGGGCATGCGGGTTGGTCAGGCCCACAGGCTTCATCGGGCCGTGGCGCAGGGTTTCGCGCCCGCGTTCGGCCATTACTTCGATCGGCAGGCAACCGTCAAAGTAGCCTGCAGTTTCACCTTCGTGAAACTGGGTCTTGTCAGCAGTCAGCAGCGCGTCGATGAAGGCCTCATACTGATCGCGCGTCATCGGGCAGTTCAGATAGGCTTTTTGTTCTTCCTCGGTCTCGCCCTTGTCATAGCGCGACTGGAACCAAGCCTGCGACATGTCGATACTGTCGAAATAGACAATCGGGGCAATGGCGTCGAAAAAGGCCAGCGCCTCGGCCCCTGTCTCGCGGGCGATTGCCTGCCCCAGCGCATCCGAGGTCAAGGGACCTGTCGCGATGATCCAGTGGCCACTCTCGGGCAGCGCGTCGATCTCGCCGCGCTCCACGCGGATATTGGGATGCGCCAGCACGCGTTCGGTCACGGCCTGCGCAAAGGCATCGCGGTCCACGGCCAGCGCACCGCCTGCAGGCAGCGCATGGCGGTCGGCCATTTCCATGATCAACCCGCCCGCTGCGCGCATTTCCCAATGCAAGAGGCCCACGGCGTTCTGTTCGTCATCATCCGAGCGAAAGGAATTGGAGCAGACCATTTCGGCCAGATGGTCGGAGTGGTGCGCGAAAGTGCCGCGCGTGGGGCGCATTTCATGCAGAACGACCTGCGTGCCTGCATTTGCGGCCTGCCATGCGGCCTCTGCCCCGGCCATGCCGCCGCCCACGATATGTAATGCGTTTGTCATATGGCCTCTCCTGTCTGACGCCCCTCAGATAGCCAGTCCTGCGCGGCTTGGCAAACAGCGGGGACGAAAAAAACGCCGCGCATGCGGGTAGCATGGCGGCGAGAGGCTTGGGTCAGGCAGTGAGCGAGCAGTGCTCAGGCAAACAAGGGCAGATGAAGCATAGCCACGACCAGCACTGTCAACGCCAGACCACCGGCCAGATCGCGCCAGAAATCAGAGGGAACATTGCGGAACATGGCAGTCTCCATCGCTTGTTTGTTGCCATATTGTTCTCATATGTCCGCAGGCCTGTCAAGAACATTTATGGAACATCAGCCAATCGAGAGATAGCGGATCGCCCGGTCCTGTTGCATCAGCCACAGCAGCACCCGTGCTGCCTGCCCACGTGGACTGGACAGGTCGGGGTCATCGGCCAGCAATTTGCGGGCATCCGATTGCGCCAGCGCCATCAACCCGGTCTGACGTTCCAGATCGGCCACGCGAAACCGGGGCAGACCCGATTGCGCCGTACCGATCAGATCGCCCGCACCGCGAATGGCCATGTCCTCTTCGGCAATGCGAAAGCCATCTTCGGTATCGCGCAGCAGCTTCAGGCGGCGCGACGCTGTCTCGCCCAGGGGGGCCTCATAGACCAGCAGACAGGTCGATGCCGCCGCCCCGCGCCCGACGCGCCCGCGCAACTGGTGCAACTGTGCCAGCCCGAAACTCTCGGCCCGTTCGATCACCATGATCGAGGCATTGGGCACATTCACCCCCACTTCGATCACGGTTGTCGCGACCAGCAGCTTGGTATCGCCTGCGACAAACCGGGCCATTGCGGCGTCTTTCTCGGCAGGGGGCAACTGACCGTGCACCAGCCCGACCACCCCCTCGCCCAGTTCGGCGCGCAGATGGGCAAAGCGTGCCTCGGCTGCGGTCAGGGTGCTGACCTCGGATTCCTCGACCAGCGGACAGACCCAATAGGCCTGCCGCCCCTCGGCAATTGCCTTTCGCAGATGCTGCACCACTTCGGCCAACCGCGCGGTCGAGACCAGCGCCGTGGTCACGGGCTGGCGACCGGGGGGCTTTTCGTCCAGCACTGACACATCCATATCGCCATATTGCGCCAGCGCCAGCGAGCGCGGGATGGGGGTTGCCGTCATGACCAGCATATCGACATTGTCGGCCTTGCCTGCGAGCGCCGCGCGCTGCGCCACACCAAAGCGGTGCTGTTCGTCGATGATCGCCAGCCGCAGATCGGCAAATTCGACGCCTTTCTGAAACACGGCATGCGTGCCCAGAATGATCTGTGCGCGCCCTTCTGCCACATCGTCGCGTTTGGCAGCACGCTCGACCCCCTTGTCACGCCCGGTCATCAGCGTCAGCGTGACACCTGCCGCCTGTGCCAGCGGGGTCAGGCTTTCCAGATGCTGGCGCGCAAGGATTTCGGTGGGGGCCATCATCACCCCCTGCCCGCCTGCCTCGACTGCAGTCAGCAGCGCCATGAACGCGACCAGTGTCTTGCCCGCGCCGACATCGCCCTGCAGCAGTCGGTTCATGCGCCGTTGCGCGGCCATATCTGCCGTGATCTCGGCAATAGCGCGGGTCTGCGCGCCCGTGGGGGCATAGTCCAGCAGCGCCAGAACGCGCGCCTGCAATGCGCCCGTGCCCCGGCTGGCCTGTCCCGGCTTGCGGCGCTGGCGCGCGCGGGCCAGCGCAAGGGTCAGTTGATGGGCCATCAATTCGTCATAGGCCAGTCGCTGGCGCGCGGGGCTTGCGGGGCTGAGATCGGCCAGGCTCTCGGGCGCGTGGGCGGCGCTCAGGGCTGTGCGCCAGTCGGGCCAGCCTTCGCGCGCGATCAGGGCCGTGTCGATCCATTCCGCCAGATCCGGCGCGCGCGCCAGCGCAGCACTTGCGGCCTTGGCGACCAGTTTCTGCGTCAGACCTGCCGCCAGTGGATAGACCGGCTCGACCTGCGGCAGGGTGTCGCCTTCGTCGGAGCGCAGGATGTAGTCGGGATGGACCATCTGCGCGATGCCGTCGAACAACTCGACCTTGCCCGAGACCAGGCGATTTTGCCCGGTGGGCAGGATTTTTTGCAGGTAATCCCCCCGCGCCTGAAAGAACACAAGCTGAAATTCCTGCACCGAATCGTGCACCTGCACGCGGTAGGGCCGCCCGCGCGTGCGCGGGGCCTGATGCGCACCGATCGTGACCTCGACCGTCGCCATGGCCGGAAAATCCAGACCCCGGATCGTGTCGCGCCGCGTGCGGTCGATCAGATTATGCGGCAGATGAAACAGCAGGTCGCGCGGGGTTTCGATCTGCAACGCTTCAAAATTTCTGGCCGTTTTCGGGCCAATCCCATCCAGCGACTCCAGCCCCGCAAAAAGCGGAAACAGGATTTCAGGCCGCGCGGCCATCTCAGGCGCCCTTGCTCAGACGCAGCCAGCCCTCTTCGTCGATCACCTCGACCCCCAGTTCGGAGGCCTTTTTTGCCTTGGACCCCGCACCCGGCCCCGCGATCAGCAGGTCTGTCCGCGCCGAGACCGACCCCGCCACCTTGGCCCCCAGCGCCTCGGCGCGCGCCTTGGCTTCGGCGCGGGTCATCCGCTCCAGCGTGCCGGTAAACACAAGCGTCTTGCCCGCGACGGGGCTGTCCGTTGCGCGGGCTTCGGCAGGTTCGATCTCCAGCATGGTGGCCAGCGCGTCGATGGCGTCACTCTCGGCTTCGAAGGCCGTCACCAGCGCGCGGGCCATCACCGGGCCAACGCCGTCGATGGCCAGCAGGTCGGCATGGGCGGCACTGTCCTCTTGCACAGCATCGGACATGGCCGTGCGGAACGCGTCCCACGTGCCAAAATGCGTGGCGAGCATGTTGGCCGACGTCTCGCCCACATGGCGAATACCCAGCGCAAAGATCAGCCGCGCCAGCGTGATCCGGCGTTTGTCGGCGATCGCGGCAAACAGGTTCTGCGCTGATTTCTCGCCCCATCCTTCGCGGTTTTTCAACTGGCGTGGCTGGCCGGGACCGAATCGATCCTCCAGCGTGAAAATGTCGCGTGGGGTCGTGATCCAGCCATCGCGCCAGAACGCCTCGACCTGTTTTGCGCCCAGACCCTCGATATCAAAGGCCGCGCGGCTGACAAAATGCTTCAGCCGTTCGACCGCCTGCGCGGGACAGATCATCCCACCGGTGCAGCGGCGCACCGAATCACCGGGCTCGCGAATGGCAGGGCTGCCGCATTCGGGGCAGGTTTCAGGGAAGGTGTAGGGCTGGGGCTGGGACCCTTTGGGGCGGCGGGCAAGGTCCAGATCGCGGATCTTGGGGATCACATCACCGGCGCGATACACTTCGACCCAGTCACCAATACGGATATCGCGCCCTTCGCGTATTTCGCCACCCCGCGAATCGCGCCCTGCGATGTAATCCTCGTTATGCAGAGTCGCGTTCGAGACGACCACGCCGCCCACTGTGACAGGGCGCAGCCGCGCCACCGGGCTGAGTGCGCCAGTACGGCCCACCTGAATGTCGATGCCTGTCAGTTCGGTCCAGGCACGTTCGGCGGGGAATTTATGCGCAATCGCCCAGCGCGGCGTGGTTGATCGCAGGCCCAGCCGTTCTTGCAGGGCCAGATCGTCCAGTTTGTAGACCACCCCGTCAATGTCATAGCCAAGGCTGGCGCGTTGCGCTTCGATCCGGGCATAGATGTCCAGCAATCCGGCCAGCGTGTCGCAGCGCTGAAACAGCGGGTTGGTCTGGAACCCCAATGACGCCAGGCGCGCGACCGCGCCGGATTGCGTGGTCGCCAGCGGGGCCGACAATTCGCCCCAGGCATAAGCGAAAAAGCGCAACGGGCGGGCGGCGGTGATGCCGGGGTCTAGCTGGCGCAACGATCCTGCGGCGGCATTGCGCGGGTTGGCAAAGGTCTTGGCCCCGGCCTCGGCCTGACGGGCATTCAGTGCTGTGAAATCCTCATGCGCCATATAGACCTCGCCGCGCACTTCGAGGATGTCGGGCGCATCGGTCAGTGGTGTGGGGATATCGCGGATGGTGCGGGCGTTCGCAGTCACATTCTCGCCGGTCTCGCCATCGCCGCGGGTCGCGGCATGGACCAGCACGCCCCCCTCATAGCGCAGCGAGAGCGACAGACCGTCGATCTTGGGTTCGGCGGTGAAGGCAAGCCCTGCATCCGGCGCAAGGCCCAGAAACCGGCGGATACCCCCCACGAAATCGGCAACATCCTCAGGCGTGAAGGCATTGGACAGCGAGAGCATGCGCCGTGCATGCCGGATCTTGGCAAACCCTTCGGATGGCGCGGCACCGATCTGGCGGCTGGGGCTGTCGGGGCGGATCAGGTCGGGAAAACGTGCCTCGATCTGGTCATTGCGGGCGCGCAGGGCATCGAATTCGGCATCCGACATGATCGGCGCGTCATCACTGTGATAGGCGGCATTGGCCCGCGCGATGATGTCAGCCAGGCGGGCCAGTTCCGCGCGCGCTGCATCTGTGTCCATCGTGTCGGGCGCAACCTGCGCCGCCTCTGCGTCGTTTTGCGTGCTCACCCTGATGCCCCTGACCGTATCGCAACCCCTGGGTCAGAGTGATAGGTCGCGCAGGGGCGCAGGTCCAGCCCCCGAGACACAGACAGGGTCAGGCCGACATGGCCTTGCCGGTCGCGCCGGGTGCAATGGCCAGGGTTTCAGGCGCGGGGTCGCGCAGCACATAACCCCGCCCCCAGACCGTATCGATATGGCTGTCGCCGCCTGTTGCCTCGGACAGTTTCTTGCGCAACTTGCAGATGAACACGTCGATGATCTTGAGTTCCGGTTCATCCATCCCGCCATAGAGGTGGTTGAGGAACATTTCCTTGGTCAGTGTGGTGCCCTTGCGCAGGCTCAGGAGTTCGAACATCTGGTATTCCTTGCCGGTCAGATGCACGGTCTTGCCCTCGACCTCGACAGTCTTGGCGTCCAGATTGACAGCTATCTTGCCGGTTCGGATCATGGATTGTGCGTGCCCCTGACTGCGGCGGATGATGGCGTGAATGCGCGCGACCAGTTCCTCGCGGTGAAAGGGCTTGGTCAGGTAGTCATCTGCCCCGCCGCCAAAGCCGCGCAATTTGGTGTCGGTATCCGCCTCGCCCGTCAGGATCAGAATCGGCGTGTCCACCCGCGCCAGCCGGATCTGGCGCAGCACATCCAGCCCGGCCATGTCCGGCAGATTGAGGTCCAGCAGGATCAGGTCATAATCATACAGCTTGCTGAGTTCGACCGCATCCTCGCCCAGATCAGTGCAATAGACGTTGAAGTTTGAATGCGTCAGCATCAATTCGATACTGCGAGAGGTCGTGGGATCGTCTTCAACAAGCAGGACGCGCATCAGGGTTCTCCTCTTTCGCTGTTAACCTTGACAGTCTCGCAAAAAAGTTAACTCCACGTTACCGTGCACGATTCTGAAAAGGAAACAACTCATAGTTGACGATATTTCTGCAATGATGTGACTTTCAGCGCGTCAATACCGTGGTCCTGTATGGCTTTTGACCACAAATCGAACTCTTCCTCGGACAGCGCGTAGCGTTCGAGGGCCGCTTTCCGTGTGAGCAGGCCGCTTTCGACAGCCTGAATGACAATCGCCTTGCGGCTGGCCACCCAGCGCCGGGTTTCCTTTGGCGGCAGATCGGCCAGTGTCAGAATCGTTCCATCCTGCAACGTTACGGCGCGCGGCCCTTCCACTCTCTTGATATACATTTTCGCGGTCCTTCTTCACCCATACCCTTGTGAGGACCCAGAATCGCGCGATGTGTTTAAGGCAAAGTTGATCAAACCCGTTTCTGACCCTTGAGAATACCTAGCATTTTCTTATATTTTGCGCGGACGTTTCCCGGAGAGACCTGATGCCCTATGATACGCCGCTCAATTCGCTTGGGCTTGCGAAGCCGCCTGCAGAGACGCGCGTCGTCGTGGCCATGTCGGGCGGCGTGGACAGTTCCGTTGTCGCGGCAGAACTGGCGCGCGAGGGTTATGATGTCGTCGGCGTCACCCTGCAGCTTTATGACCATGGTGCGGCGCTGGCAAAAAAGGGGGCCTGTTGCGCCGGGCGCGACATCCATGATGCGCGTCGCGTGGCCGAGGACATGGGCTTTCCGCATTATGTGCTGGATTACGAATCTCATTTTCGCGAATCCGTCATTGATGACTTCGCAGATGCCTATCTGGCTGGGGCAACACCTGTGCCCTGCATCCGCTGCAACGAACGGGTGAAGTTCCGGGACCTGCTGGAAACGGCGCGTGATCTGGGTGCGGATTGCATGGCGACAGGGCATTATATCCAGCGCAAGATGGGCGCGTCGGGGCCAGAGTTGCACCGCGCGGCGGACCCGGTGCGCGACCAGAGCTATTTCCTGTTCTCGACCACGCGCGAACAGCTTTCCTACCTGCGGTTCCCCCTCGGTCATCTGGAGACCAAGGCAGAGACACGCGCGCTGGCCGCGCGTCACGGGCTGAGCGTGGCCGACAAGCCCGACAGTCAGGATATCTGCTTTGTGCCCGATGGAAATTATGCCGCAGTGATCGAAAAGCTGCGTCCCGGTGCGGCCGATCCGGGCGAGATCGTGGATCTGCAAGGCGCGGTGCTGGGCCAGCATGACGGCGTGATCCATTACACGATCGGGCAGCGCAAGGGGCTTGGCATCGGCGGGTTGGCAGAGCCGCTCTATGTCGTGCGTCTGGACCCGGATGCGCGCCGCGTGATCGTGGGGCCAAAATCGGCGCTGGCGACGCGCATCGTGCCCGTGCGTGAGATCAACTGGCTGGGCGACACAGCTTTTACCTCGCAGCCCGAATGGGAACTGGAGGTCAAGCTGCGCTCGACCCGCCCGCCTGCGCCAGCCCTGATCCGGCCCCTGTCGGACACCGAGGCAGAGGTCGAGTTGCTGGTGCCCGAACAGGGGGTCAGTCCGGGACAGGCCTGTGTGTTCTACGCCCCCGAGGGCAGCCGCGTCTATGGCGGCGGCTGGATCTGGAAGGGCCGCTAACAGGCACGCATGTGCCGACAGCCCCTTTTCGGGGCGGGCAGAAGCGGGTAGGCTTTCAATCCGGGGCATGGACCATGCCCTTGCTTGCCCTGCTCACCTGTTATTTCAACGAAAGGATTGCCGATGTCCGCGCCCCTGTTTTCCGCCCGTTCTGCCCTTTTGGGGGGGTTGTCCGCCGTGATCATGCTGGCGGCCCCTGCACTGGCCCTTGCCGATGACGGGCGCGCTGCGCGCCTGACAGTCGCGCAGGCCTATGTGTCGGCAACACTTGAGGATATGGATCTCGATGAATTGGTGCGGTCGATGTACCGACCCCTGCTGGCCCAGATCCGCGCCGGTGGGCAAGAGGTCAGCGCCGAACAGGAGGCCGAGATCGAGGCGCTGTATCTGCAAGAGTTGACCGGACCCATGCGCAATATGCTGCGGGCACAGGACGAGATCATGGCCGATCTGCTGACCCTGCCCGAGATCGAGGCTCTGTACGCGTTCTACAACACCCCGACCGGACGCACCGTCTTGCAGAAACTGCCCCAGATCGTCGAGGCGCAGATGCCCATCACCATGGCCATGATCGAAGACCGGATGGAAGTCATCGTGCCGCGGATGATGGAAATTCTGGACTAGGCGCAGGACGGCGGACCCCCTCATGCAGACAGGCCCTGTGCTGGTGATGACCTGCGGCGATCCCTCGGGCATCGGTCCCGAGATTGCAGTGCGCGCGCATCAGGACGGGGCAGCGCCCTTTGTCTGGCTGGGGGACCCCGCGCATCTGCCTGGGGGCACGCGCTGGCATCGCGTCGAGCACCCGGATGAGGCACGGGCACAGGCGCGCGATGTTCTGCCTGTGCTGCCGCACCCCTTTCCCGCCCCGGCCCGCCCCGGCCTGCCCGACCCGGCCAATGCCCGCGCCATCATTGACGTGATCGCGCGGGCGGTCACGCTGGCGCAATCGGGTGCCGCTGCCGGGGTTGTCACCTGCCCGATCAACAAGGCGGCGCTGAAGACAGGTGCCGGTTTCGGCTTTCCGGGCCATACGGAATATCTGGCCGATCTGGCGGGCGGGGTGCCCGTGGTGATGATGCTGGCCTGCAATGCGCTGCGTGTCGTGCCCGCAACCATCCACATTCCGCTGGCCGAGGTGTCGCGCGCCCTGACACAGGAGGTGCTGGAAACGACCTTGCAGGTGACGCATGCGGGGCTGATCCGTAATTTCGGCATCGCGCGCCCGCGTATCGCCGTGGCCGGGCTGAACCCGCATGCAGGCGAGAGTGGCACGATGGGGCGCGAGGAAATCGAAATGATCATCCCGGTGCTGGAGCGTTTGCGCGGCGAAGGGATGGATATTTCGGGCCCCCGTTCCGCCGACACATTGTTTCACGCAGGCGCACGGGCGGGCTATGATGTGGCCATCTGCATGTATCACGATCAGGCGCTGATCCCGATCAAGACCGTGGATTTTGCAGGGGGGGTGAATGTGACGCTGGGCCTGCCCTTCATCCGCACATCGCCCGATCACGGCACCGCTTATGACATTGCCGGACAAGGGCGGGCCGACCCGACCTCGCTGATCGCGGCACTTGCGATGGCGCAGGACATGGCAGGGCGTCGGTCATGACATGTGTGAGTGCTGCATCAGAGGCTGGCAGGGAAGACGGTGCCAGCGGAGGCAGCGCGCTGCGCGCGCTGCTTGGCTCGCTTGCAGGCGGTTCGCGCAGGGGCGCGAGGGGTGAGGCGAGCAGCCGGGGGCTGCTGTGCGTCGCGGCTTCTGACGCAGGATCCGGGTTTGGGATGAGGGTCAGATCGGTGCGCGCGATGTCTGCAAGGGACCTCGTGCTATGGGAGGGCAGCGCGCTGCGCGCGCTGTTTGGCTGGATTGCAGGCGGTTCGCGCAGGGGCGCAGGAAGTGAGGCGGGCAGCCTGTCTGCACCCTTGCCGCCCGTTCGGGACATCATGGCGTGCCCGGTGTGCAGGCAGTCAGACTGGCACGATACAGGTTTGGCGCACACGCATGATTGATGCCCTGCCCCCCTTGCGCGATGTGATCCGCACGCATGATCTGCGCGCGAAAAAGAGTTTCGGCCAGAATTTCCTGCTGGACCTGAACCTGACCGCGCGGATTGCGCGCGCGGCGGGTGATCTGAGTGCCGCCGATGTGCTGGAGGTCGGTCCCGGTCCAGGAGGCCTGACGCGCGGGTTGCTTGCGACAGGGGCGCGGCGGGTGCTGGCGATCGAGAAGGACCCGCGTTGCCTGCCCGCACTGGCCGAGATTGCTGCCGCCTGTCCGGGGCGGTTGCAGGTGATCGAGGGGGACGCCTTGCAGGTGGACCCGCTGGCGCATCTGACCCTGCCGATCAAGGTTGTGGCCAACCTGCCCTATAATGTAGGCACGGAACTTCTGATCCGCTGGATGACCCCGCGCGACTGGCCGCCATTCTGGCAAAGCCTGACCCTGATGTTCCAGCGCGAGGTCGCCGACCGGATTGTCGCGCGCCCCGGATCAAAGGCCTATGGGCGACTGGCCCTGATGGTGCAATGGCGGGCCGAGGCGCGGATCGTGCTGCACCTGCCGCCCGAAGCCTTTACCCCGCCGCCCAAGGTCTCGTCGGCAGTGGTGCATATCACCCGGCTGGAGGCCCCGCGCTACCCGGCAGATGCCGCGACGCTGGAGCGGCTGGTCGCGGCAGGTTTCAACCAGCGCCGCAAGATGCTGCGCGCTTCCTTGCGCGGGCAGCACCCGGATATCGAGCGTTTGCTGCAGGGCGTGGGCATCCCGCCCACGGCACGGGCCGAAGAGATTGATCTGGAGCGCTGGTGCAGGCTGGCACGCGCCGTGGTGCATGGGCTGGAGGGGTAGGTCAGGCCGGGATGACCGGGGCTGAAACGATCGCTGGTGCGACGGCCATATGTTGCGGGCGCGGGCGCGCAAACCCAGCCCATCCCTGGCGGTTATCCGGGTGCCGTGCTGCAACGCTCCGGCCCGTTGTGAAATGCGATACCCGGACGGATGCAGATGCGGCAGGAGCATTCATTCAACCGGGATGCGTTGCTATTCAGGATGGTCTCTTGTTCCGGACATGCCGGACCGGGATGTAACGCCGCGCTCGGATGCCGGGCCGATTGCGCGGGTTGCCAAGGTGCTTGCGCATCCGGCCCATGTGCGGATCATCTGATGTCTGCTGTCGCGCTCCGGCTGTTCCGGGAGCGCGTTCGTCGATCAGGTCGGGCGGGCGCAATCGACCGTGTCCGAGCATCTGCGCTTTCTGAAAGCGCCCGCTCTGGTTGTCGGCGCGATTGAACGGCCCCGGATTTGCGATGTGCTCGTATCCTGCGGCACTGACGGCCAGATGGCCGCTGCGATGCCCCACCCAGACCGGAAAGGCGTGCCAGTCCGGTCACAACACTCAGTCAACAACACTCAGTCAGGCACGATCGGGCTGGGGCGCAGTCCGGGATGGTAGCTGCGGTATTCCGCGCGCAGCCAGTCGGCGGCGCAGATGTCAATCTCGGACAGCCGGGTGTAGGTCATCTCGCGGACCCGCGCCGAATGCATCAGCGTGATCCGGCGTGCGACTGCCTGACGCCCGCGCGGGCTGACGGCAAAACTGTCTTCCGAGACCAGCGCCACACTCGGGCTGCCAATCATGGCGAGGCTGTGATAGCTGCCAAGCGCCTCATAGAGTGCAAGCGTGCACATATCAGTGCTGTCGCCACATTCCGCCGCGCAAGCCGCGCGCAGCGGCAGCGCCAGCGGCGCGCTCTGCAGCCAGTCGCGCAGGTCGTCCTGCGCCAGTGGCTGGCCTGCAAACTGGCGCAGCGGGTGGCCCCGCGGCAATGCCTCTGCCTCGTCCAGGGCCAGCGCGCGTGCAGTGGTCAGATGGCGCAGGCTCTCGGGAAACCACGGCTGGGCGATCAGGTCGGCATCAAAGCCGCTCTCTTGCCGGCTGACCTGAACCAGCAACGATTCGCGGCAGGCGCGCTTTTCATCATGGGCGGCAAACCCTTTTGCGACCTCGATCCCGCCCTGCATCTGCCACAGATCAAGCCAGAGGGCGGCGCGTGGCGATGTCTGCGCGGCCGCGTGCATCCAGCTTTGACCCGACAATCCGCCGGGCTGACGCAGCAGGGCAATCCGTTCGGCGCGTGGCAGATTGGTCAGATACGGTCCTTGCAGGGCAGCGGTCTTGTCGATCAGGCCCAGCAGGATCTGAGCAGCCGTATTCCCCTGCGCCGCAAGTCCGGCAAAGGCAGGCAGGGACTCCGTCTCGTCCGTGTCTAGCCACATCGACAGGGCCTGCAGGAATTCAGGGTCCTGGCTGCCCTTGACCGTATCGGCAAGAAGCGGGCTTGCGGCAAGCAACAGTACAGCAAGGCTGGCGGAGCAGATGCGCGACAGCAGGCAGGCCATTCGGTTCTTCAGGACGCCTGCACACAGGCGATTGCGACTCACTCCCATAGCAACAGTATGCAATTGCGTGCCGCGCTCAGCAAGGGCTGTTGCGGCCAGTCTGCGCCAGTTCAGCCGCCGGTCTGCCCCAGTTCAGTCGCCGGTCGGAACCGCAGAGCGAAACAGGCTATGGACCAAGTGAAAAAGCCACCCCTTCGAAAGGGGTGGCAGGCAACCCGCGCCAGCGCGGGACAGGGAGGAAAATGTTTTCGGAAAATGCACAAAAGCTTACGAAAACATGATTTTGAATAACATCATTTCGTGACCACAACCTTGATCTGGATCAAATTGCCGACATCATCCTGGCTAGAGCGCGCGCGGCTGAACGTGAACAATCTGCCCAAGTTCAACTGTTTGGCATTGAATCGGAAACAACGCGGCGGCCCGTGTCGCGAATTCGGCCTCTGCCGCTTGCGCAGTGTCAACACGCCTCTTTGAACCGGTCGCGGATTTGTCTAGGCTGCACGCCAGTGCAATGATCAAGGCTGCAGGTGCGTATGGCAGACAAGAGCGACATCTTTCACGAGATCGACCTGACCCGCGCCCAGACCGAAGCCGAATGGCTGGCCCGTCTGGACGAGATTGGCGACGAGTTGGGCGCTTTCACATCGCTGGGTGCGCATCATGCCTCATTCTTTGCGGATGGCGGCGACACGCTTCTTGTCAGCTTTGAACAGGTCAGCGACATTCGCACTGCGCGCGCCGACCAGCGCCCGCATGGCCTGTCGGTCGCAATGCGCCATGGCTGGTCGAACCTGACGCTTCTGGCGCGCGCGCCGCGCTGGTATCGCGACGCGGAAGTGCTGGATTTCTTCGACGCGCAGATCGACGCGTCCTTTTTCGACAGTTTCGCGCGTGTGCTGTTCTATGGGGCGGGCATGGCGGGCTATGCGGCCTGCACCTTCAGTCTGGCGGCCCCCAGTGCGACCGTGCTGGCCATCGCCCCGCAGGCCACACTCGACCCCGAAATCGCGCCATGGGAACGGCGCTTTCGCTTCGGGCGGCGGTTCGATTTCCGCGCGCGGTTCGGCTATGCTCCGGCGATGCTGGAAGGCGCGCGCAATGCCTTTATCGTCTATGACCCGACGCAGCGCGGTGACGCGATGCACGCGACCCTTTACCGCCAGCCCTTTGTCACGCTGTTGCGCAGCCCCGCGCTGGGGCGCTCGACCGTTGCCGGGCTGGACCGGATCGGCGCGCTTGATACGCTGATCGAGACGGCAGCGCGGGGCCGCATGACACCTGCGCGCTTTCATGACCTGATGCGCAAGCGGCGTCAGGATGCGGCCTATCTGGATGCGCTGGTCAAACGCACTGCGCGCACGGGTCATCCGGCCCTGACCGTGGTCGCCGCCAAAGCAGCGATGGCGCAAGGGGGCCGTGCGGGCAAGCTGCGCAAACGCCTGCGTCAGGCCGAGGCAGAACTGGCCGACTGACCTGAACGCCGCCTTGGCAAGTTGGGACACAGGTGCGGACGGATCGCGCCTGCGCCTCGATTACAACCCTGTCCCTTTATCTGGCCTCTGGCGCAGTTGGGGGTCACGTTGCCGCAAGCGGGCATTATTGGTGAGTATGATCGCGGGCTAATGCGCGACATAACTTGATTACCCCGACAAATCAGGCAAGTTTGCTCTGGCACGACAGACGGTCGGGAAATGGCCGGGTTACAGGGAAAGTTTTGGCAGGCCATGGAGTTTGACTATGTCATCATTGGCGGTGGCTCTGCCGGTTGCGTGCTGGCCAACCGACTGTCCGAAGACCCCGGCACACAAGTCTGCCTGATCGAGGCTGGTGGCGAGGGGCGCGCCTTCATGGTGCGTGCCCCGGCCATGGTGGCGGCCATGATCTCGGGTCGGCCCAGAATCAACAACTGGGCGCTGTGGACAACACCGCAGCCGGGGCTGGGCGGTCGCCGCGCGTTCCAGCCACGGGGGCGCGGGCTGGGTGGGTCGTCCGCGATCAATGCGATGCTGTATATCCGGGGCCATCCGTCCGACTATGACGGATGGGCCGATGCCGGTGCCGAAGGCTGGGATTGGCAATCCGTCCTGCCGTGGTTCCTCAAGGCTGAAGGCAACATGCGCGGCGCGTCGGCATGGCATGGGGCCGACGGTCCGCTACAGGTGTCGGACCAGCGCCAGCCCGCCGCGATAACCCGCGCCTTTGTCGAGGCCTGCTCCGAGAACCAGATCCCGGAGAACGCCGATTTCAACGGAGAAGCACAGGACGGCGCGGGTCTGTATCAGGTGACCCAGTTCCACACAGGCCCGCAAAAGGGAGAGCGCTGTTCAGCAGCGGCGGCCTATGTGCACCCGGTCATGATGCGGCCCAACCTGACCGTGCTGACCCGCGCGCGCGCCGAACGTCTGACCCTGCAAGAACAGCGCGCCACAGGTGTGATGATCCGCCACCGTGGCCGCAGGCGGCATATCCGCGCGCGGCGCGAGGTGATCCTGTCAGCGGGGGCTTTCGCCTCGCCGCATCTGCTGATGCTGTCGGGCATCGGCCCTGCCGAGGAATTGCGCGCCCATGGCATCGACGTGGCGCAGGATCTGCCCGGTGTCGGACAAAACCTGCAGGATCATCTGGATTACATCCTGTCCTATGTCTCGCTCCGCGCCGATGTGGTGGGGTTCAATCCGGCGGGGCTGATGCGTCTGGCACGCGCCGGACTGGACTGGCGCCACAGTGGCGAGGGGCTGTTCGCGTCGCCCATGGCCGAGGGCTGCGCCTTTCTGCGCTCGGACCCCGCATGCGACAAGCCGGATCTGCAGTTGCATTTCGTGATCGGCATCGTCGATCAGCACATGCGCAAGATTCATCTGGCGAATGGTTACTCCTGCCATGTCTGCCTGCTCCGGCCACATTCGCGGGGCAGCGTGGGGCTGAGCAGCGCCAATCCGTCCGCCCCGCCGCGTATTGATCCCGCCTATCTGTCCGACCCCCGCGATCTGCAGCACATGATGCAGGGGGCCCGGATGATGGAGCGGATCCTTGAAAGCCCCGCGCTGGCACCATGGCGCGGGCGCAGGCTGTATCCGCATGATGGTTCGGACACGGCACTGCAAGCAGATATCCGCGCCCGCGCCGACACGATCTATCATCCAGTAGGGACCTGCCGCATGGGGCGGGATGACATGGCTGTGACTGACCCGCAGTTGCGCGTTCATGGTATTGACGGGCTGCGCGTGGTCGATGCCAGTGTGATGCCCGGCCTGATTGGCGGCAACACCAACGCCCCCACGATCATGATCGCCGAACGCGCTGCCGATCTTATCCGCAGGGGCTGACACCAGCGGCGCGCGTCTGGGCTGTCGGACCATGCGGCGCGGATTGCGGGCCATCAGCGCAGAATCCGTCTGGAACTGCGCGCGCTGTTTCGTGTAGGACATGGCGCATGACAACACGCCTCACCCTGCCCCGCCCCGATGACTGGCATCTGCACCTGCGCGATGGCGCCATGCTGGCCGGTATCGCGCCCGAGAGTGCGCGCCATTTCGCCCGCGCGATCATCATGCCCAATCTGGTGCCCCCCGTCGTGACCGGGCGCGAGGCGCAAGCCTATCGTGACCGGATTCTGGCGGTGACAGGTGCGGGATTCACCCCGCTCATGACGCTCTATCTGACCGAGGCGACCGACCCCGCCGATGTCGTGGCGGCGCATCGCGACGGAATCATCACGGCGGTCAAGCTCTACCCGGCGGGGGCCACGACCAATTCGGCCTCGGGCGTGCGCGATTTCGACCGGGTGCGCGGTGTGCTCGACGCGATGGCCGAGGCGGGCATTCCGCTGCTGTGCCACGGCGAAGTGACCGACCCCGAGATCGACATTTTCGACCGCGAGGCCGTGTTCATCGACCGGGTGCTGGACCCGATCCGCCGCCGCACACCAGAGCTGCGCGTGGTGATGGAACATATCACCACCTTAGATGCTGTTGCCTATGTGCGCAGCCAGCCCGAGCGGTTGGGGGCCACGATCACCACGCATCATCTGGTGATCAACCGCAATCATATCCTCGTAGGCGGTATCAGGCCGCATTACTACTGCCTGCCCGTGGCGAAGCGCGAGACGCACCGTCTGGCGCTGGTTGAGGCCGCAACGTCAGGCGATGCGCGGTTCTTCCTTGGCACGGACAGTGCACCCCATGCCGATGACGCCAAGGAATCCGCCTGTGGCTGTGCCGGGTGCTTTACCGCGACGAACACCATGTCGGTTCTGGCGCAGGTGTTCGATCAGGCAGGCGCGCTTGACCGGCTGGACGGGTTCGTGTCGCGCAACGGGGCCGCATTTTACGGCCTGCCCGTGAATGAGGACACTCTGACACTGGAAAAGACCGACAGCCGCGTGACCTATCCTGCCCGGATCGAGACCGGCGCGGGTCCGGTGACCGTGTTTGACCCCGGCTTCCCGCTCTACTGGCAGGTCGCCCAAGACGCACGATCCTAGCTCCCGCTTCATCTTGCCAAAAATACTCCACTTCCCGGCCCGCCCACAAGCCAGACGCCCAAGAGGACAGCATGATCCCTGCCACCTATCCTGACCGCGCCACCGTGGCCCGCCTGACGGCGCGGATGCTGCTGGATATCAAGGCCGTGCATTTCAATGCGACCGAGCCTTTCACCTTTGCCAGCGGGCTGCGCGCGCCCACCTATATCGACTGTCGCAAGCTGATCAGCTTTCCGCGCATCCGCTCCAGCCTGATGGATTTCCTGACCTGCCGGGTGATGGAAGATGCAGGGTTTGAGGCGTTTGACAATATCGCGGGCGGCGAAACGGCGGGCATTCCCTTTGCAGCCCTTGTGGCCGAACGCATGGCCCTGCCGATGACCTATGTGCGCAAGAAGCCCAAGGGCTACGGGCGCAATGCCCGGATCGAGGGCGCGATGGCGCCGGGCCAGCGCGTGCTGCTGGTCGAGGATCTGACCACCGATGGCGGATCGAAACTCAGCTTCGTCGATGCGATCCGCGAGACGGGTGCAGAATGTGGGCATACGGCCGTGATCTTCTATTACGGCATCTTCCCCGAAACCGAGCCGCGCCTGGCCGAACATGGGGTCAGGTTGCACTATCTGTGCACATGGTGGGATGTGCTGGCCGAAGCCCGGCGCGGTCAGGATTTCGAGACGGCCACGCTGGACGCGGTCGAGGCGTTCTTGCGCGCACCGCGTGACTGGGGCGCCGGGCTCTGATCTGTAGGGTGGGTGCTCTGTACCCACCGGCTGTTTCGGATGGCCACGGGCGGGTGGTGGGTTAATCACCCACCCTACGACCCAGCCCCGCTGTCCTTCCCGAATTCCAGCCAGATCCCGTCTTTCGCCCGCACAGTCAGTTGCGCCACGGGCACAGGCACCCGACCAGCGACAGGCGTCACCTGCCAGTCGCACAATATCCTCGCAAGGATCAGCACCGCTTCGGCCATCGCAAACCCGGCCCCCGGACAGACTCGCGGCCCCGCCGAAAACGGCAGATACGCGTCGCGGGCGCAAGCGCGCGTGCCCTCTTGCTGCCAGCGCTCGGGGCGGAATTCGTGCGGATCGTCCCAGATATGTTCATTGCGCCCCATATGCCAGGGCGAGACAATCACCTGCGCGCCCTGCCCCAGTTTGCGCCCGCGGAATGTCTCGGGGCCAGCCGTCTCGCGCACCAGCATCGGCACGGGCGGGTAGAGCCGCAGCGCCTCACGGAATGTGTCGCGGATCAGGGGCAACTGGCGCAGCAGGCCGAATTCGGGCGCAGCCCCGCCCAGATGCGGGCGCAGGACCTGCGCCTCGCTGCGCAGGCGCACCTGCCAGTCGGGATGGGTGGCAATCAGATACAGCGCCCAGGCCAGCGCCGAGGCGCTGGTTTCATGCCCCGCCAGAAAGAAGATGGCGACCTGATCGACCATTTCTTCGGTGCTGAATGTCGCGCCCGTTTCGGGGTCGCGTGTCGTCATGATCTTGGTGGCCAGATCATCAGGGGCGGTTCCGGCCTCGATCTGCGCCATGCGCGCCGCTGTCATCTGTGTGATCAGCGTGCGGATATGCGCAGCGGTTTCGCGCGTCTGGCGGGGGAAGTAGCGCGGCACCCAGTCGGGCAGCGGGATCAGGGCCGCGATGTTCAGGATCGGGCTGGAGCGTTGATGCGCGCGAAAGCCGCGATAGACATCGCTTGCAGTCGTATCCTCGATCGGGACCGAAAAGAGCGTGCGGAAGATCACATCCGCGGCGGCGTGGCTCATCACCTCTTCGACCTCGGCCTCACCGGGGTGCAGGCGGGTGGCCATCGCTTCGGACGCGGCCCACATGGCCGGAAAGGTATCGCGCAGCCGCCCCCCCTCAAAGGCCGGGTCGATCATGCGCCGCTGGCGCGCCCAAGTCGCGCCATTCGTGACAAAGACCGAATTGCCCAGCAGCAGCCGCAACCCTTCGCGCACGCGCCCGGATTTCGGAAAATCCTGAGGCCGGTCCTGCAACACCAGCCGCACCAGATCGGGCGTGTTGACCATGACCGACTGCAGAAAGGGCAGTTTCACTTCGGCCATCTTGGCGCGGTACAGGCGCGCGGGCTGGGTCGACAGGATATCGCGCCGGAACATCGCCAGATGCCGCCAGAGCGGCACCCGGTCGGGGCGATGGTCGGGCATGGGTGGGCGCGTCACGACAGCCTCTCATGCGCGAGCAGATAGCAGGCATGGCTGACCGAGGCCGAGGGTTTGCGGTTCTCATAGCGGTCTGCCAGTGCAACCGGGCCTGCGGTGATCAGGAAGTAATCATAGTCGCGCGGCGCATCAAAGGCGCAAAGATACTGGAAATGCAGCCGGAAATAGCGGCGACGGTATTTGCGGTATGTCTCGGGCGTCAGGCTCTGGGTAAAGGCCGCCGAAATCACCAGTGGCCAGCGCTTGCCCGTCTGCGGGGCCGCGCCCGAACTGGAGACCGGATCGCACAGCGCGTAGCTGCACCCGTCGCCGGGCGCGGTCACATCCAGCCAGAAAATCTCGTCGCGCGTGGACAGATAGCGCAAATCCTTGCGCAGTTCCTGCGCTTGCGGCAGGTAGGATTGCATCGGCACGGCGTGGCCCAGCGACAGAAAAGCCAGCCGCGCGCGGCGCGGCCCGTCGGCATGGCCCGCGCGGATCAGCTTGGCCAGCATGCTGACCCCCAGATGCACGCCCGAAGAATGGCCGACCACCAGAACCTCGTCCAGATCAGGCTCTTGCAATGCCGCGCCGATCAGGGTGGCGAATTCGTCCAGCCGCTGGTCCAGTTCGGGCGGGTTGCGGCCCCGGTGCTTGGCGGTGAAAGCGAAATCCAGCAGCAGGTAATGCACAAAGAACTTGCCGTCGACCTTGCGAAAGCCTTGCAATATGGGCGGTATGACCAGCGCACCAAGCGCATAGGCCACCCAGCCGGGCAAGAGCACCGACAGCGCCCAGCCGATGCCCGCGGCTGCCAGCAGCGCGATCGCCAGTTGCCCCAGAAGCATCACCACCGGATACATGGCCGCAATCCCCGGTCCGGCGCGCAGCCGGAACAGGCGAAACAGCACACCGGTCGACAGATAGATCCACGCTGTCTTCACCAGCAGCAGATAGGTCGCAAGGATCCCGGCTGTCATCGAGGTGCGCACGATATCGGACCATTCGAGGATGTTGACCTCGCTTTCGGTCACCATGCCTTTGACCTCGGATGTGACAATCCAGCCGTAAGGGCCATCGCCCGGCTTGGGGCGCTGGCTGATGCTGTAGCCGGAAATCCGCGCCTGATCGGTGGATTCGCAGCGATACAGTTCGCGGTAGCGGCGCGGGGGAAACGGGTCATAGCCGGGAATATAGTAGACCCGCCGCTTGCGCACGGTCTGGCGGGTGTCCTGTGTCTGCCCGTCTGCTTGTTCTGTGCGCTCTGCCATGACGCCTGCCTGATTTTCGCGCGAGCATAGCGGCAAAACGCGGCGAGATTAAGCCATTCCTCGGCGCGGCCGGGCGCGACGCACCCGTCCCCGCCCTAAAGCCGCACCTGCGCCAGAATATCAAGCAGCAGCGTTGCAAACCCGTCATAGCCGTCATTGGCATGGAATCGGCGCAGATGGCGCTCGATCATCCCGCTAAAGGCCACTTCGTCACAGGCTGCAATGTCGAAATCGATGACCGAGACATGACCATCGGAGGCCACACTCAGGTTGCGGCCATCCGGGTGCATGTCCAGATGAATGACCGATGCCGCGCGCATCTGCGCCACGATCCGGGCCACCTGCCCTGCCATGTCCGGCACCTCTAGGCGCGTGCCCTCCTGCACCAGTTGCAACACTGTCGGCCCCTGATGGGTGATCTCGAAGGCGTGATCCTGCGGCTTTATGGCGATGATCTGCGGGAAGTGCGGGCGCGTTTCCCCTGTCACACGCGCAAGACGCTGCAGGCACTCGCATTCCAGATACAGCGCCTGATCGGCGGTCAGCCCACTCCACAGCAGGCGGTCGCGGGCCGATTTCCACAAGGTCGCGCGCCCCTTGCGGGGCTGCATCTCGGGGACAAGGGCGTCAGCCTGCAGCATGATCGGCGGTTGCGGGCCGTGACGTTCGACGGTCTGCAGACGCGCGCGCAGGAACCCGATCTCGCGCAAGGCCGCCAGATGGCGCTGCTTGAGTTTCGCCTTCTTGCGCGTGAGCGCCCGAACGCGCCGGTTCAGCCTGCGTTCGGCATCGGTTTCCGGCGGCGCGTCAGTCACGAGGCAAAGGCAGCCGTAAGGGCGATCTCGATCATCTCGCCAAAGCTCTGCTCGCGCTCAAGCGCAGGCAGCGCTTCATGCGTCAGCAGATGGTCCGATATGGTCAGCACCGCCAGCGCGCGCACCTTGTGCCGCGCGGCAAGGATATACAGCTCTGCCGCTTCCATCTCGACGCACAAGATGCCGTGGCGCTGCATGATCTCGTTCAGGTCGGGGCGTTCGTCATAGAACACATCGGAGGAATAGATCCCGCCGACATGCGTGCGCGCGCCCTTGTCCAGCGCCGCCCCATGCGCCGCACTCAGCAAACCGAAATTGGCACAGGGCGCAAAGCCGATCTCGCGCAGCATCCCGCGTGACGGGGTCGAGAGGGTGCTGGCCGTCTGCGCCAGCACGATGTCGCGGATCCCGACATGGGGTTGCATCGCACCGGCGGAGCCGACACGGATCAGCGTCTTTGCACCAAAGTCGCGGATCAGTTCATTGGCATAGATCGACAACGACGGCATGCCCATGCCCGAGCCATGGATGGTCACGCGGTGGCCCTGCCATGTGCCGGTGAACCCCAGCATGCCGCGCACCTGATTGATGCAGACGGGATTTTCCAGAAATTTCTCGGCGGCCCATCGGGCGCGCATGGGGTCGCCCGGCATCAGGACAGTTTCTGCGATCTGGCCCGGTTCGGCCCCGATATGGATGGTCATGCCTGCCTCATGTATTGTGATGGGGCCAGATTGCCCCCTTCCCCCGCGCGGCGCAAGCGCCTATAGGTCAGCGCGCGCACAAGCAAAGGATACCCGCCCCATGCGTCAGGCTACCCTCACCCGCAAGACTGCCGAAACGGATATCACGGTCAGCGTCAATCTGGACGGGACCGGCCAGTATGACTGCCACACGGGCGTTGGGTTTTTCGACCATATGCTGGACCAGCTTGCGCGCCATTCGCTAATTGACATCAGCTTGCGCGCAACAGGCGATCTGCATATCGACGACCACCACACGGTCGAGGATTGCGGCATCTCGCTGGGGCAGGCCATCGCGCATGGTCTGGGCGACAAGCGCGGCATCCGGCGCTACGGGGCGTGCCATCTGGCGATGGATGACGCCCTGTTGCGCTGCGCGCTGGACCTGTCGGGGCGGCCCTATCTGGTGTGGAATGTCGATTTCCCGACTGCAAAGATCGGACAGTTCGACACCGAACTGGTGCGCGAGTTCTTTCAGGCGCTGTCGACCCATGGCGGGATCACGCTGCATGTGGACATGCTGCACGGGATCAACGCGCACCATATCGCCGAGGCGGCGTTCAAGGCGGTTGCGCGCGCCCTGCGCGAAGCAGTCGAGCCGGACCCCCGCCAGTCGGGCGCGATCCCGTCCACCAAGGGGGCATTGTAAGGGCCCATGCTGACGGTTCTGGTCGATTACGAGAGCGGCAACCTGCACTCTGCCGAGAAGGCCTTTCAGCGCATGGCGCAAGAGGGTGGCGGCAGCGAGGTGATCGTCAGTGCGCGCACTGAGGATGTCGCGCGCGCGGACCGGATCGTGCTGCCCGGTGACGGGGCCTATCCCGCGTGCCGCCGCGCGCTGGGCGCGGTCGACGGAATGATCGCGGCGCTGGAAGAGGCCGTGTTGCACCGGGGTGTGCCGTTCATGGGCATCTGTGTGGGCATGCAGATGCTGGCGACGCGCGGACATGAATACGAGGATGTGGCCGGTCTGGACTGGATCGGCGGCGATGTGGTGCGCATCGCGCCTGCGGATGGCAGCCTGAAAGTGCCGCATATGGGCTGGAATGATCTGGTCATCGATCAGGCCCATCCGGTGCTGGACGGGGTCACAAGCGGCGATCACGCTTATTTCGTGCATTCCTATCAGATGCAGGTCGCGGACCCCAGGCATCTGCTGGCGCATGTCGACTATGCGGGGCCAGTGACTGCGATTGTCGCGCGCGACAATATCATCGGCACGCAGTTTCACCCCGAGAAGTCGCAGGCCACAGGGCTGCGGATGATCGCCAATTTTCTGCGTTGGCGACCTTGATCCATGGAGCGTCAGGGGGGGCTTTGCCCCCCTGCCGCGCCATGGATATTTTTGCAAAGATGAAAGCCACCATGAGCAAGTCAGATCCTGAAAACACGGCGAGAGAGGGCGCGCGCATCGCCAAGGTGCTGGCGCGCGCAGGTGTCGCGTCGCGGCGCGAGGCCGAGGTGATGATCCTGGCCGGTCGGGTTTCGGTCAATGGCAAGCGCATCGACAGCCCCGCGCTGAATGTGGGGCCGAATGACCGGGTGCTGGTCGATGGCAAGCCCCTGCCCGAGGCAGAGCCTGCGCGCCTGTGGCTGTATCACAAACCCTTGGGGTTGGTGACGACCACCAGTGACGAGAAAGGGCGCGACACCGTGTTTGACGCGCTGCCCGAGACGATGCCGCGCGTGATGTCGGTGGGGCGGCTGGATCTCAATTCGGAAGGGTTGTTGCTGCTGACCAATGATGGCGGGCTGAAACGCAGGCTGGAATTGCCCTCGACCGGGTGGTTGCGCAGATACCGGGTGCGGGTGAACGGCACGCCCTCGGACGCGATGCTGGCCCCCTTGCGCGAGGGACTGGTGGTCGAGGGCGAGCGGTTTCAGCCGATGATCGTCTCGATCGACCGTCAGCAGGGCGCGAATGCCTGGCTGACCATCGGCATCCGCGAGGGGCGCAACCGCGAAATCCGGCGCGCGCTCGACCAGGTGGGGTTGAGTGTGAACCGGCTGATCCGGGTCAGCTATGGCCCCTTCCAGCTTGGCACCTTGCCCAAGGGAGAGGTCGAGGAGGTCAAGGCGCGCGTGTTGCGCGACCAGTTGGGCGAAAGCACCGACGCGGCACCTGCCCGCCCCGCGGCCAGGACGCGGCCAGTACGGGACCGGAACGCGGCGCAAAAGGCATCGTCGCGGACCGCGCCGCGCGCCGAGCCGAGTTCGGCACCCCGCCCAGCCCCCGCGCGCAAGCCGGGACCGGACCGGCGCGCGGGGGCGGGTCCCGCACCCGGCGGTGCAAAGGACGCGCGCAGGCCAGATGACGCGCGCCGCGAGGACCGAAGCCAGGGCAAACCACCTGCCAAGCCATATGACCGCAGCGGTGCGCGCCCCCGGAGAGAGGCCGCCACAAGCGACGCAGAGAACAGGCGCAGCGATCCGCGCCCCTCGGCCGGCCCATCTACAAAGCGGCGCACGCCATCGGACCCTGCGCGCAAACCATCCGGACCCCGCCCCCGCAAGGGTTGAACCGCGCAGCGGAAGGCCCCGTTCGCAGGTTTTCCCGGTCTGCGAGGCGCGGCATCTTTCAAAGCGGTTTTTCTTGGCCTATAGTCTGGGCAGCACAGGAATGGAGCGCGTCTGCATGTCGCCGACAGGATTGCAGAAAACCTCGTTCGCGCTCTTGATGGCGCTTATGGTCTATGTTGCGATTGTTGGGGGTTAGTCGATGAGCAAGCGCTTTGGCGGACGCTACAGCCCTGACGCAGCACCCGATGCGCCCGCGCCCGTGGCCCGCCCGCACCCGGTTGGAGCGCGGGTCAACCTGCTGTTCGTGCTGCCCTTTGCCTTTGCCATTCGCGCATTCTTCAACGACCCGGCGGGGCTGGCCCTGAATCTTGCGGCTTTCGGCGTGTTGATGCTGGCGGCGTGGCTGACGCGCGAGGGGGTGCTGGCGCAGGCGGCCTATGAGGCGCGCAAGGTCGCGCGCCGACCCGCCATCCCGCGCAAGATCTTTGCCTCGGTCCTGACTGGGGCGGGACTGGGGCTGGCGGCAGTGACGGGCGGGGTTGCCGCGGCACTGATCTTTGCGATTCTTGGGGCAGTGCTGCATTTCGGGGCCTTCGGGCCGGACCCGCTGCGCGACAAGGGGATGGAGGGGATCGACACCTTTCAGAGCGACCGCGCCGCGCGCGCGCTGGAAGAGGCCGAGACCTACCTGTCCGAAATGAGTTCAAGCATCCGGCGCTCTAATGACCGCGCGCTGGTGCAACGGGTCGAGACCTTCGGTGCGAATATCCGGCAGTTGTTCCGGGTGATCGAGAATGACCCGCGCCGCCTGAACACGGCGCGCCGGTATCTGGGCATCTACCTGATCGGGGCGCGCGATGCGACGGTGAAATTCGCCGATCTGTACGCCCGCAGCCGGGATGACGGCGCACGCGCCGAGTATGAGACCCTGCTGGATGATCTGGAAAGCCGCTTTGCATTGCGGCGCGAGGCCCTGCTGGCCGATGACCGGACCGAACTGGACATTGAAATCGAGGTTTTGCGCGAACGGTTGGAGCGCGAGGGCTTGCGCCCGAGCGCGTGACGCCACATCTGCAACCGACAGGACGCGTTTACGAGTATACATCACAGAGAGGGAAATTTCATGTCCGATACAATTCGCCAACAGGCCGAAACATTGACTGACGAAATCAATGCACTGGTAGAAACGCCACTGGCCGACCCCTCGACTGCGCTTGTGGTTCTGGATGATGCCCCCGCCGAAGAGGCCGAGGCCATCCGCGCGCGGATGAGCGAGATCGACATGAGCCAGACCAGCAGCATCATCGGCTTTGGGTCGCGCGCGCAGATGGAACTGCAGACGATCAGCCAGGCGATGCTGGCAGATGTCAAAAACAAGGACCTTGGCCCCGCCGGCGACGGGCTGCGCGAGATGGTCAGCACACTGCGCGGCTTTTCGGTGTCGGAACTGGACACACGCCGCAAGCGGAGCTGGTGGGAGCGTCTGACCGGCAAGGCCGCGCCGCTGGTCAAGTTTCAGGAACGCTATTCCACGGTGCAAGGCCAGATCGACCGGATCACCGGCAACCTGCTGAACCACGAAACAACGCTGCTGAAGGATATCAAGGCGCTTGACATGCTCTATGACAAGACGCTGGAATTCTATCACGAACTGGCACTGTATATCGCGGCGGGCGAGGCGCGGATCAGGGATCTGGACGCGACCGACATCCCCGCCAAGGAGGCCGAGGTCAAGGCTGCCCCCGAAAATGATCAGGTGCTGAAAGCGCAGGAGTTGCGCGACCTGCGCGCCGCGCGGGACGATCTGGAACGCCGGGTGCATGACCTGAAACTGACGCGGCAGGTGACGATGCAGAGTCTGCCCTCGATCCGGCTGGTGCAGGAAAACGACAAGTCGCTGGTCACCAAGATCAACTCGACACTGGTGAACACGGTGCCCCTGTGGGAAACCCAGCTTGCACAGGCGCTGACCATCCAGCGCTCGCGCGAGGCGGCGCAGGCCGTGCGCGCAGCCAATGACCTGACCAACGAGTTACTGACCGCCAATGCCGAGAACCTGCGCGAGGCCAACCGCGAGGTGCGCGAAGAGATCGAGCGCGGCGTTTTCGACATCGAGGCCGTCAAATCGGCCAATGAGACATTGATCGCCACCATCGAGGACAGTTTGCAGATCGCCGACGAGGGGCGCGCGAAACGTGCCGCCGCCGAGCAGGAACTAACTCGCATGGAGGCCGAACTGCGCCAGTCCCTGACATCCGCGCGCGCACGTGATGACCGCGCGATCCAGGCCAGCGACGTTTAAGCGCATGTTCCGGGCAGAATGCATATTCCACCATTGCCCGGACCCTCGACAGATCGGGGCAGGCCTGCTTGCGGCCTGCCTCGCGCTGGCAGGGTGCGAGATGGGGCCGACGGGAACTGCGCCAGTTCAGGTCGAAAGCGCGCGCCCCGCCGCACCTGCACCCGCCACCGAGATCCAGCTTCCGCCGTCTGATCTGTCACAAAGTGCCATCGCGGCGCATTTCGTCCAGAAAGAGGCGCAGCGCCTGTCCAACGGGTTGCTGCGACGCGAGCGCAGCCCGCGCGACCTGCCCTTTTCCGCCCGCGATGTGGAAGAGGCCTTCGTGCGCGTGGCCCTGTTCGAAGAGTATTCCTTCATGAACGGGCGCATTGTCGAGCGTGCGACCCCTGCCGCATTGCGCCGCTGGCAGGTGCCAGTGCGCATGCGGCTGGAATTCGGCGACTCGGTCCCGTCCGCAATGCAGCGCGCCGACACATCCTTTGTGCGCAGCTACGCCACGCGACTGGGTCGGCTGAGCGGGCATCCGGTCACGCTGGTCGACACGCGCGCGAATTTCCATGTGCTGGTCCTGTCCGAAGAGGAACGTCGCGCAATCGGACCTCGCTTGCAGGAACTTGTGCCCGGCATAGACCCGGTCACGCTGGACCTGGTGCGCGACCTGCCGCTGACCGTGTCCTGCCTTGTGCTGGCCTTTTCGCGCAGCGGCACCAATGTCTATACCGATGCAGTTGCCGTGATCCGCGCCGAGTTGCCCGACCTGTCGCGCCGGGCCTGCTATTACGAGGAACTCGCGCAGGGCATGGGCCTGCCCAATGATAGCCCGCGCGTGCGCCCGTCGCTGTTCAACGATACAGCGGAATTCGCAGTGCTGACCGCACTGGACGAAAATCTGCTGCGCCTGCTGTATGACGACCGCCTGCGCCCCGGCATGCGCGAACCCCAGGCCCGCCCGATCATCCGCGAGATCGCTTCCGAGTTGATGGGCGGCGAGAGTTAGGCGATACTGCGCCTGAATTTGCACACCAGACAAAAAGGTGACGCCATGGTTTTCAGCTTCCTCAAGGGTCAGTTCATCGATGTCATCGAATGGACCGATGACACCAGAAACACGATGGTCTACCGCTTCGAGCGCTATGGCAACTCGATCATGTATGGCGCGAAACTGACCGTGCGCGAGGGTCAGGTTGCCGTGTTCATCCATGAAGGCCAGCTTGCCGACGTGTTCGGTCCGGGGCTGTATCAGCTTGAAACCAACAACATGCCGCTGCTGACTACATTGCAGCACTGGGACCACGGGTTCAACTCGCCCTTCAAGTCGGAAATCTATTTCATCAACACGCGCCGGTTTCCGGGGCTGAAATGGGGCACGCAGAACCCGATC
This sequence comes from Paracoccaceae bacterium, assembly GCA_007118295.1. Lineage (GTDB taxonomy): Bacteria > Pseudomonadota > Alphaproteobacteria > Rhodobacterales > Rhodobacteraceae > Roseinatronobacter. Next base: position 40,830 of record SKRW01000067.1, read on the forward strand.
ATGCTGCGCGACCCGGAATTCGGGCCGCTGCGGCTGCGCGCCTTCGGGTCCTATGCGATCCGGGTGCAGGACGCGACCCCCTTCATGCGCGAGATCGTGGGCACGGATGGCGATTTCACACAGGACAAGATCGCAGGACAGATCCGCAATATCGTGGTGCAAAAGGTCAGCCGCGTGCTGGCGGCCAGTGGTATTCCCGCACTTGATATGGCGGCAAACACCAAGGACCTGTCCGATGTCGTGGCCAAGGCCATAGCACCCACATTGGCCGAATATGGGCTGGAAATGCCCGAATTGTATATCGAGAATATCTCGTTGCCGCCCGAGGTCGAGAAAGTGCTCGATCAGCGCACCAGCATGGGAATCGTGGGCGATCTGAACAAGTTCACGCAGTTTTCGGCCGCGCAGGCGATGCAGAAAGCCGCCGAAGGCGGGGGCGAGGGCGGCATGGGGGCCGGACTCGGCGCTGGTATGGGCATGGGCATGGGAATGGCCATGGCGCAAGGGATGGCACAGGGCATGGGCGCGCAGGGCGCAGCCCCACAGGCGGGGGGGGCGGCTGCGCC
>SKRW01000294.1 GCA_007118295.1 Paracoccaceae bacterium
CCGAGGAACTCTGGGGGCTGACCGGGCAACGGGCGACGCTTTGCGCGCATGCAGACTGGCCTGAACACGGGGCGGAACTGATTGACGCGGAAGCGCTGCGCGAAATGCGCTGGGTGATCGCGCTGATCGAAGGGATCCGGTCTGCGCGGGCACAGGTGCGTGTCCCGGTGGGCCTGAAGCTGAACATGGTGCAACTGGATCTGGATGCCACCGGGCAGGCGCGGCTTGCGCGCAATCAGGCTCTGGTGATGCGCCTGGCGCGGATTGCGTCGCTGGAAACCGCCGAGACGCTGCCGCGCGGGTCGATCACAGTGACTGTCGAGGGTGGCACCTTCGGGCTGCCGTTGGAGGGGGTGATCGACATCGCCGCCGAGCGCGGACGGCTGGAAAAGACCGCCGAGAAGGCACGCAAGGAACTGGGCGGGATCGACGGACGGTTGCGCAACCCGAAATTCGTGGCCAGCGCGCCCGAAGAGGTGGTCAGCGAGGCCGAGGCGCGCGCAGGCATGTTGCGCGAAGAGATCGCGCGTCTGGAACAGGCGCTGGATCAGCTTGCACGCGCAGGCTGACGGGCCTCGGGCAAGGTGGGTGAACCTGCCGCTGGCGCGGCAGAACCACCCACCCTACGCCACCCTATGATTGCGCCGCGGTGGGTGCAGGGCGGAATTCGACGCAGATCGCGGCCATATCGCCCTGGCTGAGATAGGCTTGCGATTGCAGGCAGACATTGCCTTCGGCGTCATGCTGGCAATGTGCGCAATCGACACAGGTGCCGAAAACCGGGACATCGCGCAGATGCGCAAGGTCGGACACGGCATGCCCCAGCGCCGTCGCCAGGGCGGCATGCGCCTCGGGGTCGAGGCGCGCGAGCACATGGCGCAGATCCTCCAGCGGGTCGCGGCGCAGCATCGCATGTCCGGCCTCGGTCACATCGAGAATGGTGCTGCGCCCGTCGGTGGCGTGGCTCTGGCGCGCAAGTAGTCCCATCTCGACCAGTGATTTCACTGTTTGCGAGGCCGTTCCGCGCGTCGTCGCGTGGTAGCAGGAAAAGGCCGATGGTGTGCGTGACAGGCGGCTGGCGCGCGCGAAAAAGCGCAGCGCCATCCATTGCGCTGCGGTCAGACGGGTTGCGGCGGTGCTCTGACCCAGCCGTGCAAGATGCACGATCAGATCGGCAAGATCAGGTATCGGGGCCGGGGTGTCTGGGTTAACGCTCATGCGAGGAGAGATAGTCTTCAGCGGGGGCGTTGACAAGCTGTCAGGCAAAGTGATAGCGATACGAAACTATATCGACTCGCTGCTATCTGGAATTTTGCCCATGGAACCTCGTGACCCCCGCACAAGCCGCTTCATCCGCGACGCAATGGCGCGTGAAATGCTGGACGCCGAGACGGAGCAGACGCTGGCCTTTGCCTGGCGCGACCAGCGCGACGAAGCGGCATTGCACCGGCTGATTACGGCCTATGGCAGGCTGGCTGTCTCGGTGGCGACGCGGTTTCGCCGCTACGGGATGCCGCTGGATGACCTGATCCAGCAGGGCAATCTGGGGCTGATGCGGGCGGCTGAAAAATATGACCCGGAAAACGGCGCGCGGTTCTCGACCTATGCGGCGTGGTGGATCCGGGCGTCAATGCAGGAATATGTCATGCGCAACTGGTCGGTCGTGCGCACGGCAACCAATGCCAACCAGAAGAAGCTGTTCTTCCATCTGCGCAAGACGCTTGCCAAGCTGGAAGATGGTGAAATCCGGCATGAGACGCTCTCTGCATCCGTAGCGCGTGAACTGGATGTGCCCGAGGCGCAGGTTGAAATCATGCTGGGGCGCATGTCGGGGCAGGATCTGTCGCTGAACACGCCACAAACCGACGGCGAAGATGGGCGCGAATGGGTTGATTCGATCTCTGATGACAGGGTCGAGACCGAAGATGCCGTGCTGGAACAACTTGAGGTCGGCCATCGCCGCAAGCTGTTGTATCGCGCGGTCCGGTCGTTGCCCCCCCGCGAGCAGCGCATCATCACCGAACGGCATTTGCAGGATACCCCGCGCACTCTGGCCGATATTGGTGCCGAGCTGGGCATTTCAAAAGAGCGAGTGCGCCAGTTGGAAGATCGCGCAATGACCCGGATCACGACCGAGTTACGCAACCACGAGGCCGCCGCAGTTCATGCTTGAAGCGCGCGTCGGAACATGCGACCCGCACCACGCGGGACCCGGCGCTGACCGGGCGGAACGACAGAAAGGCAAGGCGCGTGGGACAGCAGGCAAAGAATCGGGTACGGGCCGGGGTTACGGCATCGTTCACACTGGCGGCGATTAGCACCGTATTGTTCCTGATGCCGGCCCCTGCGACACCGGATGCCGCCCCGTCCCATATCGACAAGGTCGTGCATTTCGTCCTGTTTTTCCTGATGGTGCTGCCGGGGCTGAGTGTCGTGCCACGGTCATGGGTCTGGGTCGTGCCGCTTGCGATCTGTTTCGGGGCCTTGATCGAGTTTATCCAGCCGATGTTCGGGCGCGGGTTTTCCTGGGCTGACATGGTCGCGAATGCGTTGGGTGCGATGTCTGCCGTGCCGCTGGCCTGGTGGATGAATACGCGCTGGTTAGAGCGGCGGAAGTTGCAATAGCGCAAACGGGCCCAGCGAAAGCGTCGAGGCTGACAGATCCAGCCCAAGCGCGATTGCGGTGCTGCCGGGTTCGGCTTGTGACGCCAGCAGCATTCCGGCCATCATCGCCGCATCGTCCGACAGCAACCCCGAACCGGTCAGCAACTGGTGCAGAACCTCCCAATCCGACAGGCTGAGCCGAAAAGCGCCATCAAGAAGCCCGGCTGCGTCCCGCGTGATCTGCCCTTCCAGCCCGATTTCGACATCATCCCAGATCACATGCAGCGCATCAAGGGCGATATCTGTCAGCGCAGGCACTGATCCGCGCAGGTCGAACGGCGCGCTGAAGTGCAACTCGGCAGTCATCCGTAGCGTGGTGATGGCGGCGGATAATGTCTGCGCCGGGTCGATCAGTGCAAGGGTTTCGGGCGACAGGACGATGTCACCGGCATCGATTTGCAGCGCATATTGTCTGCCGGTCCGGTGGTGCAGATGCGCTGATACCGGACCAAGCGTGTGCATCCCAAGTGGCGGATCAAGCGTCGCTGCCTCCAGATCCAGCCTTGCTGCGCTCAGCGTCAGGTCGGTCTGTGCCGTGATCCGGGCTGTCATGTCACGGGTCTGCAACAGGTGCGTCTGTCCGGCGACATCGATCTGATGGCGGGGCGGGAACTGGAGCGTGGCTGTCGCAGGGCGCAAGCTGGGCACGGTCAGGGTGACAGTCTCGGCCTGCCAGCCCGTGTTTCCGGCGGCGTTCTGCCATCGGGGGGCCTGAATTTCGGTCTCGAATTCCAGCGGATAGCCCCGGACTCGCCCTGTCTGGCCCGACAGCGACGGTGCGCGGTCCAGAATCGCACCAGCCTGTGACGTGCCCAGATGCGCGGCCAATGCCCAGTAACCGCTGAACAGCACGATTCCTGCCAGCAGCAAATAAGTCACGAACCGCATGCCAAGCCTCTCTTTCCGTCGCCGCCATTCCCCATTACACCGACACGACAAGAAAGGACCAGTCACATGGACGCAAGCAGCGCAATTTGGGTGTTTGGCTATGGCTCGCTGATCTGGGAGCCGGGCTTTGCCTATGCCAGCCGCCAGATTGCCCGGCTGGACGGGTATGAACGCTCGTTCTGCATGCGCTCGATCCATCATCGTGGCACGCCAGAGGCACCGGGGCTGGTGCTGGCGCTGGATCGTGGCGCTGGTGGATGCGAAGGCGTGGCGTTCGAAATCCCCGCCCGCATCGCCGAAGAAAGCCTTGAATACCTGCGCGCACGCGAGTTGATCTCGGCTGCCTATCTGGAGGCGCGCTGCACAATCGCACTGGAAAGTGGCGACCGGGTCGAGGCGGTCACCTATGTCATCGACCGCGATCACGGGCAGTATTGCGGTGGGCTGCCATTGGAAGAGCAGGCGCAGATCATCGCACGCGCGGTCGGCGGACGCGGGCCGAATGCGTCCTATCTGTTCAACACGGCTACCCATCTGGCCGAACTAGGCCTGCGCGATGCCCAGCTTGACTGGCTGGCTACGCGGGTGCGCGCGCTTCTGTCGGTGTCTGCCGAAGATGCGCCCCCTTCCAGAGTGTGAAAAACTGCTCTAACCTCGCGAGGTTATTTTCAAGGGAGGGCGATCATGTATGCCAAGGGCACTGTCCAGTATGCGCCGCTGCCGCTGCCTGACCGGGTGCAGAAACCCGACGATCAGGCGCTTGCCGATGTGCTGGCCTTTCGCGATTACATGCGCCAGCGTCACTCGGTGCGCGATTTCGACCCGCGCCCCGTGCCCGAAGAGATCATCGCCGCCTGTATCGAGGCTGCGGGCAGCGCCCCGTCGGGGGCCAATCACCAGCCCTGGCATTTCGCGGCGATTTCCGACCCCGACATGAAAGCGCGTATCCGTTCTGCGGCAGAGGAAGAAGAGCGCGCCTTTTACAGCGGCGGGGCAGGGGATGAGTGGCTGGCCGCACTGGAACCCATTGGCACGGGCGCCCGGAAACCGCATCTGACCATTGCGCCATGGCTGATCGTGGTCTTTGCACAGCGCTACGGGGTCACGCATGACGGCACGCGCTACAAGAATTACTATGTGCCGGAAAGCGTGGGCATCGCGACGGGTCTGTTGGTTACGGCACTGCACCATGCGGGACTGGTCTGTCTGACCCATACGCCCAATCCGATGAAATTCCTTGGTCCGTTCTGCGGTCGCCCGGCGCATGAAAAGCCCGTCATGATCCTGCCTGTCGGCTGGCCTAGTGCAGATGCCACTGTCCCGGCTGTCGCCAAGCGCAAAAAGCCGCTGGACGAGATCATGAGCGTTTTTCGCGCGCCCTGA
>SKRW01000201.1 GCA_007118295.1 Paracoccaceae bacterium
GGCAGGGGCCGCGCATCAAGAAACATAGGAACGCAAGAATATGCTGGAAATCAACAACCTGCACGCCGAACTTGAAGAAGATTCTGAAGTAAAAATCCTCAAGGGTCTGAGCCTGACAATCAATCCGGGCGAAGTGCATGCGATCATGGGCCCCAATGGCTCGGGCAAATCGACGCTGTCTTATGTGCTGTCGGGGCGCGATGGCTACACTGTGACCGAGGGCAGTGCCACGCTGGAAGGTGCAGACCTGTTGGAGATGGAACCCGAAGAGCGCGCGGCGGCGGGGCTGTTTCTGGCGTTCCAGTATCCGGTCGAAATCCCCGGTGTCGGCAACATGACCTTCCTGCGCACGGCGGTGAACGCACAGCGCAAGGCGCGTGGCGAGGAAGAGCTTTCGGCAGGCGCGTTTCTGAAACTCATCCGTGCCAAGGCCAAGGACTTGCAGATCGACGCCGACATGCTGAAACGTCCCGTCAATGTGGGCTTTTCGGGCGGCGAGAAAAAGCGCAACGAGATCCTGCAGATGGCCATGCTGGAGCCGCGCATGTGCATTCTGGACGAGACGGATTCGGGGCTGGATGTGGATGCGATGAAACTGGTGTCCGACGGGGTGAACGCGCTGCGCGATGCGGGGCGGTCCTTCCTTGTTATCACGCATTATCAACGGCTTCTGAACCATATCAGACCCGATGTCGTGCATATCATGTCCGAAGGGCGTATCATCAAGACCGGCGGCCCCGAACTGGCGCTGGAAGTTGAGGAGAACGGCTATACCGACCTGATGGCGGAGGCCAGCGCATGATGCCGCGTGCCAAACTCAAGGCGCAAAAGGTCGATGCGGCCGAGGCGCTGTTATCCGGGCGCGGCCTGCCTGCGGGTGGTGCATGGATCACCCGTGCGCGCGAGGCCGCGAAAGCGCGCGTGGCCGAGTTGGGCCTGCCGGTCAGGCGCGACGAATACTGGCGCTACACGGACCCGCGCCGCCTGACCGATGCCGCCGCGCAATCCGCAACGTTGCATGACACCAAGGGCGAGACGCCCGTCTTTGACGCCTTTGATCGGCTGAAGCTTGTCTTTGTCGACGGTGTATTCGACGCAGAAGCGTCCGACCCGCTGGCACTGGACGGGGTGGAGATCTGCACATTGGCGCAGGCGGCCACGACCGACCTGCACTGGGCGCGCGATCTGTATGGCACGCTTGAAGCACGCGGGCAAAAGCCGGTGGAGCGGTCGCTGGCCAGCCTGAACACGGCCTATGCGACCGAGGGGCTGCTGATCCGCATCACAGCAAAGGTCAGCAAGCCGATCTCGATCATCTATCTGCGCCAGAGCACGGATGCCGATGTGATGGTGCACCATCTGGTGCAGGTCGAATCCGGGGCCGAGGCGACGATACTGGAAAACGGGCCAATGGCCGCGCGCTTCAATCAGGTGATGGAAGTGGACATCGCCGAAGGCGCGACATTGCATCACATCCGCGCGCAGGGCCGCGACCATCAGCGGTCCGGCGCTGCCCATCTGTTCGCGCGGCTGGGGGCAGGGGCGCAGCTCAAATCCTTTACCCTGACCGCCAATGGCACGCTGATCCGCAATGATGCCGTGATCTGGCTGGACGGGGCAGGCGGATCGGCCCATGTGGCGGGTGCGACTGTGGGCGACGGGGCGTTTCATCATGATGACACGGTGTTCATCACGCATGGGGCCCCGCGCTGCGAAAGCCGTCAGGTCTACAAGAAAGTGCTGCGCGGTGGTGCGGTGGGCGTGTTTCAGGGCAAGATTCTGGTTGAACGGGCTGCGCAACTGACCGACGGGTATCAGATCAGCCAGTCGCTGCTGCTGGATGAGAACGCGCAGTTTCTGGCCAAGCCGGAGCTGGAAATCTATGCCGATGACGTGAAATGCAGTCACGGCTCGACCTCGGGCGAGATCGATCCCAACCAGTTGTTCTATCTGCGTGCGCGCGGCGTGCCGGAAGATCGTGCGAAGATGTTGCTGGTGCTGGCCTTTCTGGCCGAGGCGCTGGACGAGATCGCGGACCCGGATCTGGCCGAGGATTTGCGCGCGCGGCTGGAGGCCTGGCTTGCACGCCGCGCCTGAGGCGGGCCGGGTATGGGGGCGCTGCCCCCCGGGATATTTTTGCAAAGATGAAATGAGGATATCGGCACAGCATGTCCCTTGTGCGCAATATCGCCCGAACCTATCGGGCACCGGGATCAGTGGTTGCCGGGCTTGATGCGCAGGGTGCGCGCGAGCCGCAACTGCTGTTCTTTGTACTGCTGTCTTGTGGGCTGATCTTCATGTCGCAATGGCCGGGGCTGTCACGGGCGGCGGCGCTGGACCCTTCGGTGACGCTGGAGCAGCGGATGGGTGGGGCCTTGTTCGGGGTGATGTTCATGTTGCCCTTGCTGCTATACGGGGTGGCGGCCATCCTGCAACTGGCCCTGCGTGCCGTGGCCCGGCCAGTCGAAGGGATACGCGTGCGGCTGGCGCTGTTCTGGGCGCTTCTGTGTGTGACCCCCCTGATGATCGTGCATGGGGGCCTGCGCGGTTTTCTGGGGGCCGACATGGCTGTTCAGCTATTCGGGTTTGTGGTCCTTGCGGCTTTTCTCTACATACTGGGCGCGGGGCTGCGGACAGTGGCGCGGCTTGCCCGCGGCACGCAATAGCCAAGGCAGGCGACAGGGGTTTCGAGCGATGGATCTGACGATCTCGAATATCAGCGCGATGGTGCGCGAAACACTGACGCAGCCCAGGGCAGCGGCGCAGCGCCTGCTGGCGCTGAACGTGCCTGATGACGCGCGCTGGCTGGGTTTTGTCATTGTTGTGGTGCTGAGTGTGCTGCTGGGGCAGGCGTCGGTCTTGCTGATGGGCGAGGGCGGGTTCGGCGGCGGTCTGCTGTTCATGGCGATGTTCCAGACCTCGGTTCTGCTGGCGATGGTGGTTGCAGTGCAGGGAATTGGCCGCGCGCTGGGGGGGACGGGCAGTTTTCCCGACACGTTGATGCTGATCGCGTGGCTGCAATTCGTGATGCTGGTGTTTCAGGTGGTGCAGCTTGTGGCGCTGGTCTTGGTGCCGCCCTTGTTCGGAATGATCGCGATTGTGGCACTGGCCGTGTTTGTCTGGGTGCTGACGCATTTCATCATGGCGCTGCATGGCTTCACATCCGCGCTCAAGGTGGCGGTCGGCATCATCTTTTCGGTCTTTGGTATCGCGATGGCGCTTGCGATTCTGCTGGCGATCCTCGGGATCAGCGCGGGGGGCGCGTAAGATGCTGGATGTTGCGGCCATTCGCGCGGATTTTCCGATCCTGTCGCGGCAGGTGCATGGCCAGCCACTGGTCTATCTGGACAATGGTGCCTCGGCGCAAAAGCCGCAGGCGGTGATTGATGCGGTGACCCGCGCCTATGCCGAAGAATATTCGAATGTGCATCGCGGCCTGCACTACCTGTCCAATCTTGCGACAGATAAATATGAGGCTGTGCGCGGCACGTTGCAACGGTTTCTGAACGCCGCGCATGAAGACGAGATTATCTACACCACAGGCACCACGCAGGGCATCAATCTGGTGGCCTATGGCTGGGCCATGCCGCGATTCGAGCCCGGTGACGAGATTTTGCTGTCGATCATGGAACATCACGCGAATATCGTGCCGTGGCATTTCCTGCGCGAGCGACAGGGCGCGGTGATCCGCTGGGTCGACACGGCCCCGGATGGCAGCCTTGACCCCCAGGCCGTGATCGACGCGATCGGCCCACGCACGAAACTGGTGGCCATCACGCATATGTCGAATGTGCTGGGCACTGTGGTCGATGTGGCGGCCATTTCGGCGGCCGCGCGCGACAAGGGTGTGCCGGTGCTGGTCGACGGATCGCAGGCGGCAGTGCACATGCCCGTCGATGTGCAGGCGCTGGGTTGCGATTTCTACGCTGTGACGGGCCACAAGCTGTATGGGCCGTCAGCGTCGGGCGCGATTTACATCCGGCGCGACCGGCAGGCAGAGATGCGCCCTTTTCTGGGCGGTGGCGACATGATCCGCGAAGTCACGCGCGACGGTGTCATCTACAATGACCCGCCGCACAAGTTCGAGGCCGGAACCCCCGGCATCGTGCAGCAGATCGGTCTGGGTGTGGCGATCGACTACATGACCGGTATCGGCATGGAGGCGATTGCCGCGCATGAGGCGGAATTGCGCGATTATGTGCAGACACGGCTTGCGGGGCTGAACTGGCTGAACGTGCAGGGAACGGCACCGGGCAAGGGCGCGATCTTCAGCTTTACGCTGGAAGGGGCGGCCCATGCACATGATATTTCGACTGTGCTGGACAAGAAGGGCATCGCTGTGCGCGCGGGCCAGCATTGCGCGGCCCCGCTGATGGACCATATGGGGGTCACTGCGACTTGCCGCGCGTCCTTTGCCATGTACAACACGCGCGCCGAGGTGGATGCCCTGATCGATGCGCTGGAATTGTGCCATGACCTGTTCGCCTGAATATCGCGATTGCATCACCCGGCACAGGTGATTATAGACGCGGTCACGCGGCACCCGTAGCTCAGCTGGATAGAGCGCTGCCCTCCGAAGGCAGAGGTCACAGGTTCGAATCCTGTCGGGTGCGCCAATGAAACAGCCGCGATATGGCCCCCTTTGACTCCGGCTGCGCGACTGCTTTATGCGAATTCACCCCTTCCATGGCGCGCTTACAGAATGCGCATGATTGCCCCGGAAACGACCGGATCAAACGGGATAGCAGATGTGCATTCTGGATGGGAGCGCGGCGGGGATCAGGCCTCGCGGGGGCGCATGGCCAGCCAGATCAGCGCCGCACCTGCCAGCACAAGGAACGGCAGCATGGCAAGGTTCACCATCTGCCAGCCTGTTTCGGCAGTTCCGCCTGCGCAATTCATCAATGTGCCGGAACTGAGCGAGGCCAGAAACACGCCGCCAAAGACGATCATGTCATTCATGCCCTGCACGCGGCCGCGCTCTTCCGGCGCGTGCGAGGCGGTCAGCATCGAGGTGGCCCCGATGAAGCCGAAATTCCAGCCAATCCCCAGCAGGACCAGCGCGATGTAGAACTGTGCCAGATCGACGCCGGAAATCGCTACCGCCCCCGCCGCCGCCAGAATGACCAGCCCCAGCCCCACAATCGCCCGCGCCCCGAACCGTGCGATCAGGTGGCCGGTAAAGAAGGATGGCGCATACATCGCCAGCACATGCGCCGAGACGATATTGGCCGCATCCGACGTGGCAAAGCCGCATCCCACCACGGCCAGCGGGGTCGAGGTCATCACGAGGTTCATCAGCGCATAGGATACTGTCCCGCAGATGATCGCGACGGCAATGACCGGGGCTTTCAGCAACTCCATCCGCGGGCGGCCCTGCGGTGCGTTCATGGCGGGTTTCTCGGGGGTGGGGATGTCCAGCAGGCTGAGCAATGCCAGCCCCGCGAGGTTCAGAACGATCACGCCCAGATAGGTTGCCAGAAACGGGATGGGCATCGCCTCGGCAGTGAACGAGACAAGCTGTGGCCCGAACACCGCCGACAAAAGCCCGCCCGCCATGACATAGGAAATCGCCTTGGGGCGGAATTCGGGTGTTGCCGTGTCGGTTGCGGCAAAGCGGTAGAACCCGTTGGCCGACATGTAGACACCTGTCAGCAGGGAGCCCGCCAGAAACAGCGTGAACGACCCCAGCATCAGCGCATAGGCGCTGATTCCCGCGCCGACGGCCCCCGCCGCACAGGCAAACCAGAACCCCGCACGCCGCCCGTATGCCTGCATGAAACTGGACAAGGGCGTGGCTGTCAGCATCGATCCCAGCACGATCAGCGAGATGGGCAGCGTTGCCCAGCAGGGATTGGGCGCCAGCATCTGCCCCGCCAGCCCGCCGATGATGAACATCACCGGCAGTTGTGCGCCCACGACGGCCTGCGCTGCGACCAGCACAAGGACATTGCGCATCGCGCGGCGGTTATCGGGGGTTGCAACCGTGTCACTCATGCGGGCAGGGTTAGCGCAGGTCGGAGGTCAAGAAAAGAGGCGTTTTACATGTTCAGTATCCGGATGCTGCGATGAGCGTGGGGCGTATCCTGCACTCGGACGCGTGCATGGCCGAGGGGGCCGCGTGGCTGGCGCAGGCCGAGCCGCGTTTTGCCCATGCGCTGGCCCTGACTGGCACACCCCCGTTGCGGCGCAGGCCGGATGGTTTTGCGCATCTCTTGGCAGCGATTGTCAGCCAGCAGGTCAGCACCCATGCCGCCCGCGCCATCTGGGGCCGGATGGAGGCGGCGGGCCTGACCACACCCACCGCCGTTCTGGCCGCCGGTGATGACACGTTGCGCGCGCCGGGCCTGTCGGGGCAGAAAATGCGCTATGCGCGCGCGCTGGCTGCGGCAGGCATTGATTTTGACGCGCTGCGCGATCTGCCCGATGCTGAAATCGTGCGTATTCTGGTCGAGGTGCCGGGCATCGGGCGCTGGACCGCCGAGATTTACGCCATGTTCAGCCTTGGGCGCGCAGATGTCTTTGCGCCTGCGGACCTCGCCCTGCAGGAATCGGCGCGTCGGTTGTTTGCGCTTGAGGCCCGCCCGCGCGAGGCGGCGTTGCGCCGCATGGCCGAAGCCTGGACCCCGTGGCGGACCGTTGCGGCGGGGCTGCTATGGGCCTATTACCGGGTGGAAACCGACAGGGAAGGGGTCGTATGACACGCGAGTTGAGATCAGAGCGCCGGGGGCCTGCCTCGGGCGGGGCGGCAAAATCCATCGTGGTTTTTCTGCATGGCTATGGTGCGGATGGGGCCGATTTGCTGGGTCTGGCCGATCCGCTGGGCCCGCATCTGCCCGATACAGTATTTTTCGCGCCCAATGCGCCGGAAAAATGCCCGGCCAACCCGATGGGTTATCAGTGGTTTCCGATCCCATGGCTTGACGGGTCCACCGATGAACAGGCGCTGGCGGGGCTTGCGATGGCGGCGACGGATCTGAACGCCTTTCTGGACGGGGTCCTGAAATCCGAGGGGTTGGCCCCTGAAAACCTCGCGCTGGTGGGCTTTTCGCAGGGCACGATGATCAGCCTGCATGTCGCGCCGCGCCGCGCGGCACCGATTGCGGGCGTGGTGGGCTTTTCGGGTCGTCTGATGACACCGGAACGGCTGGAGAACGAGGCCGTGACCAAACCGCCTGTGCTGTTGATCCATGGCGATCAGGACGAGGTCGTGCCGTTGACGTCACTGCCCGAAGCGGCAGATGCGCTGGTTTCGGCAGGGTTCGAGACCTACAGCCATGTGTCGAAAGGCACCGGCCACGGAATCGCCCATGACGGGCTGTCGCTGGCGCTGTCCTTTCTGCGCGAGAAATTACCCGCGTGATCCGTTCCGCCGATCAGGACCTGTTTACCTTGCCGGCCCTTGGCTGGTCGGATGTCTTCGAGGACCAACTGACAGCGGAAGAGGTCGGTCTGGACCGGGTGCGCATCGCGACGGTGCACCGGTCGCGGCTGACGGCTGCCTCGCAGATAGGGCCGGTCAGGCTGATGCTGCCCGCGCAGGCGAACACGGCAGATTACGCCGTCGGCGACTGGGTGCTGGTGGACCCGACGACACGGATGCTGGTGCGCAGGCTGGACCGCAAGACCTTGCTGCAACGCCACACCGAAGGGGGGCGGGTGCCGCAGCTTATCGCGGCCAATGTCGATACGCTGTTCATCACCACATCCTGCAATGATGACCTCAACCCCGCGCGGCTGGAACGCTATCTGGCGCTTGCCAATGAGGCAGGCACCACCCCGGTGATCGTTCTGACCAAGGCCGATCAGGTCGCCGATCCCGAACCCTACCGCGCACAGGTGGCCGGGTTGCAGCGCGGGCTGGCGGTTGTGGCGCTGAATGCCAAGGCGCCAGAGGCGGCGGCAGCACTGGCGCACTGGTGCGGCGCTGGCCAGACGGTCGCGCTGGTCGGATCGTCCGGGGTGGGCAAGTCGTCCCTGCTCAACACCCTGTCGGACAAGCCGCCCGAAGAGGCGCAACTGACCGGCAGCATCCGCGATTCGGACGCCAAGGGGCGTCACACGACCACCTCGCGTTCGTTGCATCCGATTGCTGGCGGGGGTTGGGTGATCGACACACCGGGCATGCGCACGCTGCATGTCAGCGACAATATAACCGGGCTGGAACAATTGTTTGCCGAAATCACCGAACTGGCCCCCCTGTGCCGGTTTCGCGACTGCACCCATGCGCATGAGCCCGGATGCGCGGTTCAGGCAGCCATTGGCAAGGGCAGGCTGGACCCTGCCCGCGTGGACCGCTGGCGCAAATTGCTGGAAGAGAACCGCACCAATACCACTGTCCAGACCGGCCCGCGCGGCAACAAGAAGACCCGCGCCCCCGGCAACAGGCGGCGCTGACCGTCTGACTGTGTGATTGACGCTGGTCCTTGGACGCAGAGGCCGCTTTGCCCCTGATCTGTCACAAGCCTGTTGCAGAATCCGCCTAGCGTCTGATCTGCGACATCTGGTGCGCGCGAAACGCTTGCCAGATGGTTTTCGCAATATATAGTGCTCTCAAAAGCGATGCTGTGGCGCAGCATTCTTCCGGCCCCGCGCGGGTGCGCAGTCCAGACCGCCCGCAGGGGCTGCCAGATCGGAGGCGGCACCTGATGGATGGTGATTTCAGAACCGAATTCGTGCGTGATCCCGTTGGCCTGCGCCAGTTTCCGGCACTTGTGCTGAACGCGGATTACCGCCCGCTGTCCTATTACCCACTCTCGCTGTGGCCGTGGCAGGATGCCGTCAAGGCGGTGTTTCTGGACCGGGTGGATATTCTGGCGGAATATGATCATGTCGTGCGCAGCCAACGCATGGAAATTCGTGTCCCCTCGGTCGTGGTGCTGCGCGAATATGTCAAACCGCGCAAGCGCGTGGCCTTTACCCGCTTCAACCTGTTCCTTCGCGACGATTTCTCGTGCCAGTATTGCGGCGCAAAGAACGACCTGACCTTTGACCATGTTCTGCCACGCAAACTGGGCGGGGTGACAAGCTGGGAAAACGTGGTCGCCGCCTGTGCGCCCTGCAATCTCAAGAAAGGGTCAAAAACCCTGCGCGAGGCGGGTCTGAAGCTGAAACGCCCCCCCATGCGCCCCTGCGCCGAGCAGTTGCGCAATCAGGGGCGGCGCTTTCCGCCCAACCACCTGCATGACAGTTGGCTTGATTACCTGTATTGGGATACCGAACTCGACGCTTGAGGGGCAGCCTTGCTCTGGACAGGCGGGGCGTAGATCGTTAGAGCGTGATAGCGCTAACAAGCAACTCGGAGGTCCCAATGGTCGCGCGCGTCATACCGGTGGAACGGTTCGATCTTGTCATTTTTGGTGCCACGGGCGATCTGGCACGACGCAAGATCCTGCCCGGCCTCTACCGGCGCTGGAAAGAGGGACAGATCCCCGAAGGCGCGGCCATTGTCGGCGCAGCCCGAAGCGAGATGACCGCAGAGGCGTTTCGCGCGAGCGTCGCCACTGCACTGGACGAATTCCTGTCACCGCGCGACATTGACGCCGATAAACTCGCCGATTTTCTGGCCATGGTCGATTATGTGGCGATTGATGCGCGCGGCGAAGGTGGCTGGCAAGCCCTTGGCGAAAAGATGCGGGAAGGCGTGGTGCGCGCCTTTTACCTGTCGGTCGCACCCGCGCTGTTCGGAGATATCGCGCAGCGCCTGCATGAACGCGGTATCGCGGACCGGGCCGCGCGGATCGTGGTCGAAAAGCCCTTTGGCACGGATCTGGCGTCGGCCCGCGCGTTGAACGCGGCGCTTGCAGACCATTTCCACGAGGACCAGATCTACCGTATCGACCATTATCTGGGCAAGGAAACCGTGCAGAACCTGATGGCGGTCCGCTTTGCCAATATCCTGTTTGAACCGCTGTGGAATGCGCAATTCGTTGACCATGTTCAGATCACGGTGGCCGAGACTGTGGGTGTGGGCGGACGGGGCGAGTATTATGACCACTCGGGTGCGATGCGGGACATGGTACAGAATCACATGATGCAGCTTCTGTGCCTGATCGCGATGGAACCGCCGCACAGCTTTGAACCCGACGCCATGCGCGACGAAAAGCTGAAGGTCATCCGCGCGCTGGACCCGTTGCGTCCGGGCGAGCTGGTGCGCGGGCAGTATCGCGGCCGAGACGGGGATGATTATCTGGTCCAGAGCGGCAACCCCGACTCGCGCACAGAAAGCTTCATCGCCATGAAGCTGCATGTCTCGAACTGGCGCTGGAAGGGAACGCCGTTTTACCTGCGCACAGGCAAACGGCTGAAATCGCGCGCCTCCGAGATCGCCATCACCTTCAAGGAGCCGCCCCATTCCATCTTTGGCGAGTCGAACCAGTGGCGCGAGAACGTGCTGGCGATCCGCCTGCAACCGGATGAAGGCATGGACCTGCGCGTGATGATCAAGGAACCGGGGCCGGGGGGGATGCGTCTGAAGGATGTGGCGCTGGACATGAGCTTTGCCGAGGCGCTTGGCAATGATCTCGATATCCCCGACGCATATGAGCGGCTGATCATGGATGTGATCCGGGGCAATCAGACATTGTTCATGCGCGGCGACGAGGTCGAGGCTGCCTGGGCCTGGGTCGATCCGGTCATCGCCGCATGGGAAGCCCGCGACGACCGGCCCGAACCCTACGAGCCGGGCTCGACCGGGCCGGAAGGCGCGCTTATGCTGTTGCACCGCGACGGGCGGCGCTGGCGGGAGATACGCTGATGGACCTGCAGGACTACCCTGACCGCGAATTGATGATGCTGCGCGTTGCGCAGCGCATTGCCTCGGAACTGGGCGAAAGCCTGCGCTCGCAAGAGCGCGTGACACTGTCAGTGCCGGGCGGCACGACACCGGGACCGGTATTTGACACGCTCTCGGGCGCGGATCTGGACTGGTCGCGCGTTGCCGTCGTGCTGAATGATGAACGCTGGGTGCCCGAAGATCACCCGCGCTCGAATACCCGCCTACTGCGCGAGCGGCTTTTTGTGGGGCGCGCCGCGGCGGCCACACTGGTGCCGCTTTATACTGACGCCCCCACGCCCGAGGACGGGATGGCGGCGCTGACCGACGGTCTGCGCCCGCATCTGCCGATTTCGGTGCTGTTGCTGGGCATGGGCGCGGACATGCACACCGCCTCGCTTTTTCCGGGCGCGGACCATCTGGAGGCGGCGCTCGCATCCGACGCGCCCCCTGTCATGGCTTTGCGCGCCGAGGCCGCGGGCGAGCCGCGTATCACCCTGACAGCGCCTGTGTTGCAGGACGCCCTGCGCGTACATATCCTGATTACCGGGTCTGAGAAGCGCGCAGCGATTGAAAAGGCTGCAACCCTCGCGCCGCGCGCGGCACCGGTTGCCTGTGTGCTGGATCAGGCCGTGGTGCACTGGGCTGAATGACGCGCGTCGTGGCGGGCAGCGTGACATGAGTATTTCTGGCAAGATGAAACCGAAGGGCAGGGCATGAGTATCTGGAACGATCTGGCAAAGCATCAGCGCGCCTGTGAGGGGCGGCATATTCTGGACCTGTTTTCCGATGCAGGCCGGGCCGAAGGGTTTTCCGTGACCTGTGGCGATATGGTGTTGGATTATTCCAAGACCAATATCGATGCCGAAGCGCGCGCGCTGCTGCTGCGCCTGACCGAAAAGGCCGGGCTGGACCGTGCACGCGCGGCGATGTTTGCGGGCGAGAAGATCAATGCCACCGAGGGGCGCGCCGTGCTGCATGTCGCGCAGCGTGCGGGCGAGGATGCAGTGATCACGGTCGATGGGGCCGATGTGATGCCCGAATTGCGCGCCGTGCGTGCGCGCGCGCTGGCGTTTGCCGAAGATGTGCGCGCGGGCCGGATCCGGGGGCAGGGCGGGGCGATTACGGATGTGGTAAATATCGGCATTGGCGGGTCCGATCTGGGGCCGGCCATGGCGACCCTTGCGCTGGCACCCTGTCATGACGGGCCACGGTTGCATTATGTCAGCAATGTCGATGGCGCGCATGTGGCCGATGTGCTGCGCGGGCTGGACCCGGAAACCACGCTGGTGATCGTCGCCTCCAAGACCTTTACCACCATCGAGACCATGACCAATGCCGCGACAGCGCGCGACTGGATGGGGACGAAGGTCGCAGACCCCGGCGCGCAGTTTGTGGCCGTGTCCACGGCGCGCGACAAGACTGCAGCCTTTGGCATAGCGCCCGAGCGGGTCTTCGGGTTTGCCGACTGGGTCGGCGGGCGGTATTCGATGTGGGGGCCGATCGGGTTGGGGCTGATGATTGCCGTGGGCACAGAAGCGTTCACGCAGTTTCTGTCGGGCGCGCGCGCGATGGACGCGCATTTCTGCGATGCCCCGCCAGAGGCCAACATGCCGGTGCTGCTGGCGCTGGTGGGCATCTGGCACAACCAGCTTTGCGGCTATGCGACGCGCGCGGTCCTGCCCTATGATCAGCGTCTGGCGCGGCTGCCTGCCTATCTGCAGCAACTGGAGATGGAATCGAATGGCAAACGTGTGGCAATGGACGGGCGCGATCTGGACCGCCATTCCGGCCCTGTGGTCTGGGGCGAGCCGGGGACCAATGGTCAGCATGCCTTCTACCAGTTGATCCATCAGGGCACGCGGGTTGTGCCGTGCGAATTCCTGCTGGCGGCATCGGGGCATGAGCCTGAACTGGCGCATCAGCACCGCCTGCTGGCCGCCAACTGCCTTGCGCAATCCGAAGCGCTGATGCGGGGCCGGTCTCTGGAAGAGGCGCGCGCGCTGATGGCGGCAAAGGGGCTGGAGGGCGCAGAACAGGACCGGCAGGCCCGCCACCGGGTGTTTCCGGGCAACAGGCCCTCGACCACCCTGATCTACCCGCTGCTCACGCCGTTTGTGCTGGGCCAGATCATCGCGCTTTATGAACATCGCGTCTTTGTCGAGGGGGTAATCCTCGGGATCAACTCTTTCGATCAATGGGGGGTGGAACTGGGCAAGGAACTGGCAACCGCGCTGGGTCCAATGCTGGAAGGGGGCGACGCCAGCGCCAAGGACCCGTCAACGCAAGCCCTGATCGGGTATCTGCGCGCCCATCAGGGATAGGCGCGCAGCACTGTCGCACCTAGTAGCGCACGATCGTTTCAAAATCGCCCGGACGCTCATCCGCGGGGGCAAACAGGTCGTCAATGCCAAGAGTGATATTGGCGCTGGTGCCATCTGCCGAGATGGTGCCGGTCGAGCTTTCGATCTCGCGTCCCTTGATGGTAAAGCTGATCGACATGCCCGCCATCATCTGGCGCATCATGGCCATCATCTGCGGGTCTTCCTCGACTTCGGCCATGTCGTCGGTCATGCCGCTCAGGGGCAGCAGCGCGCGCACGCGCCCGTCGCCCAGGCTGACCAGTTCGCCCTGCATTTCAGCCGGCGAGTCGGACTCGCCCTCGGGCTGCATGATCTCGTCAAAGCTGCCGGTCTTGTCGAATTCGCAACGCGCGTGGGTTTCGGTCAGCACCAAAGTGCCGCCGTCATCGGCGTCGCAAAAGCTGTCATCGCCGCCCG
Organism: Paracoccaceae bacterium; assembly: GCA_007118295.1. GTDB lineage: Bacteria > Pseudomonadota > Alphaproteobacteria > Rhodobacterales > Rhodobacteraceae > Roseinatronobacter. Next base: position 13,555 of record SKRW01000201.1, read on the forward strand.
ACATATCATACATCTGGCGCTGCATCTGCATATAGCCGGTGACGCGCGCCTGATCGTCGCCCAGTACTTCGAGGGTCATATCGACCTCGACACAGGCGCTCAGGGCTAGGGCTGCGGGCAGGGTGAACAATAGGGCGCGCATGAGAGGACCTCCGGTTTTGCTGTGCCCTTCTCAGCAAAACAGAAAAATGCGACCCATGCCAGTGTTATTACCTTGCCTATTGGCCCGTGCAATGCGCGCCCTCGGGGGCGGCCCCGGACCCCAGTGCAAATGGCGCAGGGGCCGTAAACAGGTCTGGCGCACCCGAGCGCGCAAGATCAAGGGCCAGAATGGCCGCAACAAGCGCGATGGCAAGCGTGGCGGTCAGGGGGCGGGACAGGCTCATGCGTAGGCCCCCCGCGCAGGTGCCGGGCGCAGCACGAAGGGTCGCAGCCTGATCCCCAGTGTCGAGCCTGCAAAGGCCGCAACCAGCCACACCCAGCCATGCAGCGAGCCGGTCGAGATGCCACTGAAGAATGCGCCGACATTGCAGCCAAAGGCCAGTCGCGCCGAATAGCCCAGCACAAGTGCCGCGATCAGCACCCCGCCATAGGACCCCAGTGTCAGCGCCTGTGATGCAGCGCCGGGACTGGCCCGCCAGCGCATGACGGCAAAGGCCCCCAGCAGCAGGCCGATATTGGTCAGCGATGTCACATCGGTCAGGATCGAGGCGGAAAGCCGCGCCGCGTTTCCGTCTGCGGCCCAGAACGCTGTCTGCGCAAGGTCAGCGCCGCCCGCTTGCGCAACTTTCGCGCCCCACAGGCCCAGACCGTAGACAATCCCCCAGGGCTGGCCCGCGATCACCAGATTGGCCAGCGCCAGCGCCGCGACCAGCGCCGCCGCGATCCACAGCCGGGCCGGGGGCAGGCGTTTGCCGGGGGCGGCGCGTGCGAGGGTCAGGGCCGCGACCAGCCCCAGCCCGGCCAGTGTCAGCACAAGCCCGCCAGTCGACCCGGCCAGCCCTTGCAGCGACAGCACGGGCAGCGTGCCAAGCCCGGTCCACCAGCCCAGATGCAGGGTGCCTGCGAAACTGCCGCCGATAAAACCCAGAAGCGCGATCAGCCCGACCAGATTGCCACTGCCCGCATTGACCAGCGTGCCCGACCCGCAGCCCATGACAAGCTGCATCGCCAGCCCAAAGACAAAAGCCCCGAGGATCATGGCGAAGCCGACTGGCGCATGGGCGGGCGACAACTCGCCGGCATTGGCTGCAATCAGCGGAAAGGCCACGATGGCCACCAGCGCAATCGCGATCAGTTGCGCCAGCATCCCGCGCCCGTCGCGGTCCGTCACCACCATCCGCCACGGCCCGGCAAAGCCAAATCGCATGCCTTCCAGCACCAGCCCGAAGCCCAGCCCCACCATCACCAGCAGGCCCGCGCGCGGGCCAGCCATGAGAAAGGCAAAGCCCGTAAAGCCAAGGGTCAGCAGCAGGACAGAGGCGCGATGCAGGAACATGTCAGAGAGCCTTTATGAACAGGTTTGCCGTGCGCAGGGTATCGCGCACGGCCTTGTATCGGGTTGGATGCAATGGCGTCTGGTGTCAGAACAGCCCTTCGACCCAGCGCTTGGTGGACCGCCACAAATAGGCGACCCGGTTGGGTTCATTGTCAAGCGCGTGGCCATTGGTCGCGTATTCCGCCATGCTCTCGGCATAGAGGCGGGTGTTTTCAACCCCGGCCAGTTCGCTGAGTGCAAACCAGTTCAGCGCGGCCCAGTGACCCGTGTTGCAGAAGGACACCGTGATCGGAGCATCGGTCAGGCCTTGTGCCTCGGCAAGGGTGCGCGCAGCATCGGAGCCGACCATGCGGTTGCCCTCGAAGAAATCGGCAAATTCAAGGTTTTCAGCGCCGCGGATGGTGCCGGGGCGTGCAATGGACCATGCAATCCCCTCGAAAAAGCCCTCGGGGCGGCTGTCCAGCAGCCGGGCTTCGCCCGCATCGACCAGTTCGGCCACTTCGCTGGTCGAGATATACCAGGCGTCCGACCATTCGGCCCTGAAATCACTCGCCTCCACCGCGACCGGCGTGGTCGAAACAGGCAGACCAGCCTCGCTCCAGCCCACAAAGCCACCATTCAGCAGTGCCAGATCCTGCACGCCCAGCGATTTCAGCGTCCAGTAGACACGCGCCGCAGCGCCCATGTCGGACGGGTTGACACCGGAATGCACGACAACCACAGGCGTGTCGCCATCAACGCCGACGCGCGCAGCTTCGAGTTCGTAATCCAGTTCCGACAGCAGGCCACCGGGGTTGGCAGGCCCACCACGCCAGTTGGCATAGGGCGAAAAGGCTGCGCCGGGGATATGCCCCTCGGCAAAGTCGCCGGTCACATGAATGACATGGACCTGCTCGCCTGCGTCGAGCATGGCGGCAAGCTCGGCGGGCTCCAGCAGCGGGCTCCAGCCTTCAGGTGCGGCGAATGCAAGGGCGGGCAGGGCCGCGAATGTAAGGCTCAGGGCAGTGGTGCGCAGCATGGCGACATCTCCTTGCGTGTAACGTTCCTGAGCGGGCAGATATGGTGGGTCGCGATAGCTGGCAAGCGCAGGCTTCGGGGCGATGCCCCGCCGGGCGCGACAGGCGTTTCGGCAACTGCGCGCGCGCCGGATCAGCGTTCCCGCCACGCACTGATTCCGGAAAAACGTTCTGACATGGTTACGCGCAGCGGA
>SKRW01000288.1 GCA_007118295.1 Paracoccaceae bacterium
GCACGCTGCACCGGGCGCAGGACAGGCCCGCCACAGGCGGAAATCTCACCGCAACTCCACCTGCACCCGCGCCGCAAGCCCCTGCGCATCCACCACCGACAGCGTGACAAAACCCGGCCCCTCAACTTCCAGCCGTGCCTCGCGCTCGAAACTCTGACGCAGCACCGGTGCCCCGTTTGCAAACCAGGTGAAGGGGGCTTCACCGCGCTCCACACGGGCCAGAACGCGCCCGCCCATCGGCACAAGCGCTGCCCCGTCGGGCGGAAACGCGACTTCGGGTGCCGTGTCCGATTGCGCCATCCGTCCCCCGAACTGGCGCATGGGCGCAGGCAGGTCTGCATGGCTCAGGACCAGCGCCGCCGGGGGGGCCGGAGGCAACGCGACCGGCCCGGTCCCGAACTGGCCAAAGACCTCGAACAGCAGCGGGGCCGCCACATCCACACCGAACATGCCCGGAACGGGCGCCCCATCCGCCCGCCCGACCCAGACACCGACCACATGCGCGCCGTCAAACCCGACCGCCAGCGCATCCCGATGCCCATAGGATGTGCCGGTTTTGAAGGCCACGCGCCAATCCGGCAGATGGGCCGGGCGCGGGGCCGCCGCCAGAATATCGCCCAGATGCCACGCGGCCTCGGCGCTCATCACCTGCCTGCGCTGACGCGGCCCGCCGCCTTCGACGGTCAGCGCGACCGCCTCGCCGCCGCGCGCAATGGCAGCATAAAGCTGCACCAACCCCTCCAGTGACATCCCGACCCCGCCAAGCGCAACAGCCAGCCCCGGCGCATCGCCCGGCACTTCGGCCTGCACGCCCGCCATGCGCAGCGCCGCCATCAGTCGCGCAGGGCCCAGCGCCTGCGTCAACTCGACCACAGGCAGGTTCAACGACACCTGCAAGGCCTCGCGCGCGCTGACAGGCCCGCGAAACATCCGGTCGAAATTCTGCGGGGCATAGCCCGCAAAACGCGCGGGGCGGTCATTCAGCAAGGTTTCGGGATGCGCCAGCCCATCCGAAAACGCCAGCCCGTAGATCAGGGGCTTGAGCGTCGATCCGGGCGAACGCAGCGCCTGTGTCATGTCGACAAAGCCCTGTCGGCCCGTGTCCAGATAATCGCCCGACCCGACCAAGGCCAGAATCGCCCCCGATCCCGGTTCTGCTACCATGATCGCAACACTCGCCTGCGCCGGCAGGTCACGCAAGGCCGCCCGCGCGACGCTTTCCAGCGCGCGTTGCAGCGACGGGTCAAGCGTCGTGCGATGCACTGCGCGCTCGGGGTGCGCGGCGCGCAAGCGGTCGGCCAGATGCGGGGCCTGTGTCGGAAACGCGCGCCGCATATCCGGCAGGGCTTCGCGCGCTGCGGCCTCGGCGGCTCCGGTGCTGATAACCCCTGCAACCACTGCCCGTTCCAGCACGCGATCCCGCGCGCCGCGCGCACGTTCCGGGTGCCGGTCCGGAGCGCGGGCGGCGGGGGCTTGCGGCAGCGCCACAAGGAGCGCGGCCTGCGCCTCGGTCAGCCGTCCGGCTTCGCGCCCGAACCATGCGAAGCTGCCCGCCCGCAGCCCTTCCAGATTGCCACCCATCGGCGCGTGATGCAGATAGAGTGCCAGAATCTCGTCCTTGGACAAGACGCGCTCCAACGCCAGCGCCAGCCGCACCTGCCGCAACTTGCCCGCCCATGTGCCCGTTGGTCCATCCTCGATCAGGCGCGCGACCTGCATTGTCAGGGTCGATCCGCCCGACACCGCGCGCCCGTGCCGCACGGCCTGCCCCAGCGCACGCAGCAATGCAACCGGGTCCACGCCGCGATGACGGTGGAATCGCTTGTCCTCATAGGCCAGCAGCATGGCCAGATAGGTCGCATCCACACGCGCCGGATCTACCGCCAGTCGCCAGCGCCCATCGCCAACCGTATAGGCGCGCAACAACGACCCGTCCCGCGCCAGCACCTCGACCGAAGTCTCGGGCACCAGCGGCGGCAATTCTGTCGCACCCACCCAGCGATCCACCCCAAGCCCGAGCGCCAATGCAAGACCAGCCAGACCCATAAGCGCGCGCAAGCGCGCCCCCCGGAAGCGGTGCAACCTTGCCATCATCCGCCCCATCGCAGCCCCATCACGGCCCCATCAACGCGCAGTCATGGCGCGATCACCACCTGACCCGTCGCGCCGATTGCGCGATTGGTGGGCCGGTACATATCCTCGATCTTGGACGCCGGATGGTGGAACACCCCCGGCGACACCGCCCGCGCAATATAGGCCAGCCGCAAGGGTGCCGCGTCTGTCCAGTCCACCGCCGCGAGGAACCGGTCAGCGCGGGCCTCGGTCATTTCCGCCGTATCATGGGTTTTCAGCCAGTCCAGCGCACGGATGTCACCCTCGCGCAGCAGGTTTGCATTGTCGATCTCGAACCCCGCGGGCAAGGCGTCATCAATCATCAGCCGCCCGCCACTGACGCCGCGATCCGGGCGCACTTCCAGAACCGTCACCACCCGGTCCCCCACGCGCAGGTTGGCCGGGTCGATCTCTGCGCCCTCGACCGAATAGAGACTGCGGCTGATCGTATAGCCCACCCCTCCGGCCTCGGCTGGCACGTCGGGCACGCCAAAGGCCGAGAGCGTCACTGTCACCTCGCGCGACCCCTGATTGCCGATCACCACGGGTGCACCGTCATAGAGGGCGACCACATTGCCGGTCACCGGCACACCGTTGCGCGTCAGCCCCTGCCCTTCGGCCCCCATCGCCACAGCCGCCTGCAAGGCCCATGCGGCCTCTTGCGTGGATAACTGGTCAGCAGGGGCGCGCGCGGCCAGTTGGCCCGCCAGTTGCACCCGGTCAATCGCACCACTACCGGCCTCGATTGCCAACGCCAGCAGCCCCGCGGAATCGCGAAGCGCCGTCCCGTAATCCGCTCGCAGCCCGCCATCATCTTCGCCAATCAGGGCGCGCGCACGGGTAAACATGGCATCTGCCCGCCGCTGGTCGCCGTAAGATGCCAGCGCCGCGCCAAGCTGGGCGGCAGACAAGGGCGTGTCGAACTGATCGGGCAATGTGTCGGCATAGTAACGCAGGTCGCCAATCGCCGCCTCGCCTGCACGGGCCAGCACATGAAAGGCATAGGCATAACCCCCCGCGCCGCCATAAAGCTGCCCGGCCATCGCGACTTCGTTGCGCAGGTTGTTCAGCGCCATGCGCAGCGCAGACGCAGGCACGCGCGCGCCCTGCGCTTCGGCGCGCAGCAGGACATCGGTGATATAGGCATCCAGCCACAGCTCATACCCACCAGCGCCCCACAGCCCGAAAGACCCGGTGCGCCCCTGTCGCGTCAGGATGCGGTCAATCGCGTCCTGCACGCGTGCGCGCGCCTCACCCTCCGTCATCAGGCCAAGATCGGTCACCGCAGCAGACGCCAGCAGCAAGGGCTGGATCGATGAGGCGATCTGCTCGGTGCAGCCATAGGGATAGCCGCTCAGGCGCTGGATCAGGCCCGGCACATCCAGCCCGGCCCCTGCTCCCGCGACCAGTGTGGCGCGCGCTGTCCCCGCGCGCAGCCCGTCCAGCGCATCGGCGGTAAAGGTAAATTGCGCACCCGGTGCCAATGTAAATTGCGACGACCGCGCAATCTCGGGGTCCGTGTGCTGCACGCTCAGACGCAGATTGCGGCTCAGAACCCGCCCGTCCGGTGTAGTCAGCGCGACCGTGTAGACATGCTCGCCCACGGCATCGGGGGCAAGGTCGATATCCAGCACCGCGCGCCCGCCTTCGGCAAGGGTCACGGCGGCAGGCACGACACCCAGCCCGTGGCCCGTGACCTCCAGCGCCATCTCGCCCGCAGGCCCGGTGGCGTGGGTCAGTTCCAGCCGCAGGCGGCTGACATCACCCGGCACCATGAAGCGCGGCAAGCTGGGTTGCACCACAACCGGGTCGCGCACCAGCACATCGGCGCTGGCCTGCCCAACCCCCGTATCGGACCAGACCACAGCCATCAGTCGCACGGTGCCGTTGAAAGCAGGCAACTCGAAGCCCAGTTCCGCGCGCCCGTTTTCCAGCGCGATGGGACCGGAAAAGAAGGCCAGCAAATCCTCGGTCGGGGCAGGCCCTGCCCGTACCGACGCCGCAGAATCCCCGCCCGAGCGCACATCCCCCATCGCGCCCGCGCGCGCATCGATCAGCCGCCCGTAAATGTCGCGGATCGCGACGCCCAGCCGCCGCTGGCCAAAGAAATAGCCCATCGGGTCGGGCGTGTCGAAGCCGGTCAGCGTGAGGATACCCAGATCAACCGCTGCAAGCGTCGCATAGGCAGGCCCGTCAGTGAAATCGGGCAGGTCCAGCACGACATCCAGCCGCTCGCGCGGGTTGGCTTCCAGCGGGGCGGTCAGGACGGCATCAAGCGCCCGGTCCCCCGGCGCGACAGCCGCATGGGCCAGCCCCAGCGCCCGCGCGGGCATCTGATCTGCCGTGTTCGAAGGCCGGATCAGGCTTGCAGTCACATAGGCGCCCGCGCCCCAGTCTTCGGTCACAGGCAGCACAATCACAGTCTCGCCCTCGACCGCGACCAGCCGCGTATGAATCACCCGGTCCGACAGGACCGACACCAGTGCCATACCCGCGCCATCCGCCACGATGCGCAGCCGCGCCGTGTCGCCCGGCGCATATTCAGAGGCATCCAGCGACACAGGCAGCATGTCCGGCGTCTCACGCGCGGTTTCGGCCGCATACCACCCCGCCGCAAACGGGACCGACGCGCTGGCAAAGCCAGCCCCCTCGCGCGTCACGCGCAATTCATGCTGGCCCCAATCAACAGGCACATTCAGCGCAGCCGGGCCGTCAGTCAGGGTCACGGTCCCTTCGGCGACGCGGTTGCGCTCGGTCACTGGCTCCCATGACCAGCGGCCGTCA
>SKRW01000160.1 GCA_007118295.1 Paracoccaceae bacterium
GCAATCTGGCCGAAACCTTTCCGACCTTGCACTGGCGCAAGATGACCGAGTGGATGGGCCACCGCCCTGTGACGACAGATTCCCTGCCGCTGATCGGGGCGGCAACCGGGTTGCCAAGTGTATATCTGGGAATCGGGCATCAGCATATCGGGCTGACCGGTGGCGCGCGCACCGGGCAGTTGCTGGCACAGATGATTTCAGGACAGCGGGTAAATCTGGATCTGACCCCGTATGCGCCGGACAGGTTTGAGGCTGGTTAGGGCCTGATGTCGAGAGCCGGTCATCTGGGTCAGGCCGGACGCATTTGCGATCTTGAACGAAACAGCCCGCGCGCAGTCATAATTGCGCGCGGGCTGCCTGTAGGATCGTGGTGGCACCCCCTGTCAGGGGTGGCCGGTTTGCTTAGCCAATGATCGCGTTCAGTGTTGCGGACGGGCGCATGACTGCGGCGGTCTTGGCCGGGTCGCCGTGGTAATAGCCGCCCAGATCAACCGGCTTGCTCTGTGCGTCCAGCAGTTCCTGCACGATGGCAGCTTCGCCTTCGGCCAGTGCCGCCGCGATCGGTGCAAAATTGGCGGCGAGATCTGCGTCCTCGGTCTGCGCGGCCAGCGCTTCGGCCCAGTAACGCGCGAACCAGTAGTGGCTGTGGCGGTTGTCGGGCTGGCCGGCCTTGCGGCCCGGCGAGCGGTCATGATCGAGCACGCCCTGCGTCGCAGCGTCTACCGCATCGCCCAGGATACGCGCCTTGGCATGACCCTTTGAATCGGCAAGGAAGCGGAAGCTCTCGCCCAGCGCGCAAAACTCGCCCAGGCTGTCCCAGCGCAGATGGCCGGTTGCCACCAGATCCTGCACATGCTTGGGAGCCGAGCCGCCCGCGCCGGTTTCAAACAGCCCGCCGCCCTGCATCAGCTTGACGATAGACAGCATCTTGGCCGAGGTCGCGAGTTCCAGAATCGGGAACAGGTCGGTCAGGTAGTCGCGCAGCACATTGCCGGTGATGGCAATCGTGTTCTCGCCCTTGGTGATGGTTTCCAGCGAGGCGCGGGTGGCTTCGCGCGGGGCCATGATTTCGAACTTATCCGCCACACCCTGCGCTTCAAGGATCGGTTTCACATAGGCGATCAGTTCCGCGTCATGGGCGCGGTTCGCGTCCAGCCAGAAGATCGCGCGGTAGCCAGTGGCCGCCTGACGATCAATCGCAAGCTGAACCCAATCCTCGATGGGTGCCTTGCGCGCCGAGGCCGAGCGCCAGATATCGCCTGCCTCAACGCTATGCTCGTGCAGCACGGTTCCGTCGTCCAGCACCATGCGCACGGTGCCTGCCTGCGGCAGCTCGAACGTGGTGGGGTGGCTGCCGTATTCTTCGGCCTTTTGCGCCATCAGGCCGATATTCTGAACTGTGCCCGCAGTCGCCGGGTTCAGGGCACCATTGGCTTTGAAGAAATTGATCGTTTCGTCATAGACTGGCGCGTAGGAATTGTCGGGGATCACGCAATTCGTGTCATGTTCGTTGCCATCCGGCCCCCAGCCCTTGCCACCAGCGCGGATCAGCGCAGGCATGGACGCGTCGATGATCACATCTGACGGCACATGCAGGTTGGTGATGCCCTTGTCGGAATTGACCATATACATCGGTGGGCGCGCGGCGGTCACGGCGTCGATTTCGGCCATGATCTCGGGCTCGTCCTTGACGCGGGTCAGCAGGTCGCCCATTCCGGAATTGGGATTTACGCCAAGCGCTGCCAGTTTGTCGCCAAACTTCGCGAACACCGGTTTCAGCCATGCGCGGACGGCGTGGCCAAAGATGATCGGGTCCGAGACCTTCATCATCGTGGCTTTCATGTGCAGCGAAAACAGTGTGCCCTTGTCCTTTGTGCGGGCGATTTCCGCATCGAGGAAATCAGAGAGCGCCCGCGCCGACAGGAAGGTGGCATCGACCACAGTGCCCGCGGGGTAGGACAGCCCGTCTTTCAGCACGGTTTCCGACCCATCCGCGCCTTGCAGGACGATCTTTGCCTTGGCGGCGTCTTTCAGTGTCGCGGATTTCTCGTTCGAGAAGAAATCGCCGCCAGACATGCTGGAGACTTCGGTCTTGCTGTCAGCGGTCCATTTGCCCATGCGGTGTGGGTTGGACTGGGCGAATTTCTTGACAGCCGTGGCCGCGCGGCGGTCTGAATTGCCCTCGCGCAATACCGGGTTCACAGCCGAACCCTTGATCGCGTCATAGCGCGCGCGGGCGTCTTTCTCGGCGTCGGTCTGGGGGGAGTCAGGGTAATCGGGCAACGCGTAGCCCTGCCCCTGCAATTCGCGGATCGCGGCCAGAAGTTGCGGACCAGAGGCCGAGATATTCGGCAGCTTGATGACATTGGCTTGCGGGGTCTTCACCAACTCACCCAAAGCGGCCAGATCGTCGTTCTGACGCTGATCTTCGGTCAGATGTTCGGGAAAGGCCGCGATGATCCGGCCAGCCAGCGAGATATCGCGCGTGCCGACCGAAATACCGGCCGCATCGGCAAAGGACTGGATGATCGGCAACAGCGAGGCCGAGGCCAGTTCAGGGGCTTCGTCAACCTTGGTATAGATGATGTCGGGAATGCTCTGGTCGGTCATGATGTGCACCTTTCTTCAGTTGCGCGCACCATAGGCCAGATTGGCGCGCAGGTAAACAGTGCACAATGGTATACAATGCAGATTTCTGCGCTGCGGCGCAGATTTTGATGGAAAACAGGCGCCGTCCCGCCGGGACGGCGCCTGTTGACCGGGTGACTGAGTGTCAGAGGCTCGCGTCAAGGGCTGCGACAATCGCGTCGCCCATCTGCGTCGTCGAGACAGGACTGCCGCCTTCTGGCCCCATCAGGTCTGCGGTGCGCAGACCATCGGCCAGAACACGCTCGACAGCCGCTTCCACGCGCGCAGCCTCGTCGCCCTGATCAAAGCTGTAACGCAGCGCCATGGCGAAGCTCAGGATACAGGCGATCGGGTTCGCCTTGCCCTGCCCGGCAATGTCGGGGGCGGAACCGTGGACGGGTTCATACAGCGCCTTGGGGCGGCCATTGGCCCCAGGTGCGCCAAGGCTGGCAGAAGGCAGCATGCCCAGAGAACCGGTCAGCATGGCGGCGAGGTCGGACAGCAGGTCGCCGAACAGGTTATCGGTCACGATCACATCGAATTGCTTGGGCCAGCGGGTAAGCTGCATCGCGCCCGCATCGGCATACATATGAGAGAGCTCGACCTCGGGGTAGTCGCGGCCCACCTCGGTCACGACCTCGCGCCACAGGATGCCCGATTCCATGACATTGGCCTTTTCCATCGAGCACAGCTTCTTGCCCCGGCGCATCGCCAACTCGAACGCCGAGCGCGCCACGCGCGCGATCTCGGATTCAGTATAACGCTGGGTGTTGATGCCCACACGCTCGTTGCCTTCCTTGAAGATACCGCGCGGTTCGCCGAAATAGACGCCCGAGGTCAGTTCGCGCACGATCATGATATCCAGACCGGCGACCACATCCTTCTTGAGCGACGAGAAATCCGCCAGCGCGTCAAAACATTGCGCCGGACGCAGGTTCGAGAACAGATCCATTTCCTTGCGCAACCGCAGCAGCCCGCGTTCGGGTTTCACGCTGAAATCAAGATCATCATATTTCGGGCCACCAACGGCCCCCAGCAGCACGGCATCCACTTCCAGCGCACGGGCCATGGTGTCATCATGCAGGGGCGTGCCATGGGCATCATAGGCGCATCCGCCGACCAGATCTTCGCTGACGTCAAACGCAAGGCCGCGCTTGGTGCCGAACCAGTCGATGATCTTGCGCACTTCGGTCATTACTTCGGGGCCGATCCCGTCGCCGGGCAGAATAAGCAGGGATGGATTGGTCATTTGGGGTCCTCTCAACACGACGCGCCCTCGCTACCGGGTGCTGCCAAGGGCGTCAAGCTGGCGCAGACTTGGGCAGAGCAGTCGCATATGTTATCCTGTGACCCTGCTATCTGGGAGGAAGAGGATAATGACACGACATCTGATCGACCGCCCCCGCGACCCGAAGTCAGGGCTTCTGGCCCAGTTTGTCCGTATTGCGCGCGGGCTTGTGCCAAATATCAGTACGCGCAGGTTGCTGACGCAAAGGCGCGCAAGAAACAGCCAGCGGCTGGCAGCCTTTGCCAGAGTGGCGCGCAACAAGGACGGCTGAGGCTGTTCAAACGGTCGGATTCTGCTATAGCTGCCGGATGTTAGCGGCCCGACAGGGTGTGTCCGATGAGCGCAGAATTCGATGTTGTCGTGATAGGTCGCAACGAAGGGCGGCGCCTGCCGCTTGCCTTGCAGGCGGCAATGCCACAGGCGCGGCGGGCCATCTATGTTGATAGTGGCTCGCATGATGATTCGGTGGCGCAGGCGCAGGCGCTGGGGGTGCAGGTGGTCGAACTGGACGCCGCGCGCCCCTTCAGCGCCGCGCGTGCGCGCAACGAGGGGTTTGCAGCCCTTGGCCTGAACCGTGCGGATCTGGTGCAGTTTGTCGATGGGGATTGCCTTCTTGATCCAGAATGGATGAAGACAGCGCGCAGTTTTCTGGCGGCCCACCCCAAGGCCGGGCTGGTCCATGGCCGCTACACCGAGGAAGACCCCGACCGTTCGATCTATAACTGGCTGACGCAGTGGGAATGGGACAAGCCTGCGGGGCCAGCGGCCAGCGGGATCGGGACCTTTCTGGCCCGCAGTGTCGCATTCGAGCAGACAGGCGGGTTTCGTGACACGATGATTGCTGCCGAAGATGACGAGATGTTCCTGCGTATGCGTCGGACAGGTTGGGAAACATGGAGCATCGCAGCCCCCATGGTCCGGCATGACGTGGCCTTGCTGGAGTTTCGCAACTGGAACCGGCGCATGGTCCGGGCAGGGCACAGCTTTGCCGAACTGGGCGCGCTTCATGATGGCGTGGCGCGCGCTCCACGCTTGCGGGCGCTGTTCTGGGGGGCGGGGTTGCCGCTGCTGGCGCTTGTGCTGCTGCTGGTCTGGCCACCGGGATTGCTGCTGGTTGCGGCGCTTTATCTCGGATCAATGGCGCGGCAGGCGCTGCGATTCGTTCGCATGGGGCTGACACCCTTTCGGGCTGCTCAGGCCGCCGCGCTGCTGATGTTCAGCAAGTTCTCCAACCTTGTCGGGATTGCCAGCTACTGGCTGAAGCGGTTTCGCCGTCAAGACGCCCAAATCATCGAATACAAATAACCGCGCAAGACCGAATCAGAGCAGGGTATCCCAATGTCGTCACAGGAAATCGCCGTCGGCCTTGTCGGGGCGGGCTATATCGCCGAGTGGCATGCAGAGGCCTTGCGCCGCATTCCCGCTGTGCGACTGACCGCGGTCTGTGATCCGGCAGAAAGCGCGGCGAACGCCCTGGCGCAGGCGCATGGTGCGAAAGCCTATGCCAGTGTCGAGCAGATGATGGCGGCGCAGCGCTGCGATGCCGTGCATATCCTGACGCCACCGCATTTGCACGCTCCGCTGACCATCGCCGCGCTGGAGGCTGGCGCGCATGTGCTGGTCGAAAAACCCTTTGCCACCACGCAGGCCGAAGCAGAGGCAATGCAGGCCGCCGCCGCAAGCTCAGGCCGAAATCTGGGCGTGAACCATAATTTCCTTGGCCTGCCATCCTATCGCCGTCTGCGCCGCGCGATAAACGACGGGGTGATCGGGCGCGTGGATCAGGCTGCGATCCACTGGCACTTTCCGCTGCAACCCTTGCGCACCGGGCCATTTGGCCTGTGGATGCTGCAAGGGGCGGACAACCTGATGCTGGAGTTGGGGCCGCATCTGCACGCATTTGCCATCGACCTGTTTGGACCCCTGAGCGATGTGGAGTGCCGCTTCATGCGGCCAGTGACCTTGCCCACCGGTCGCGTTGTCCCGCAGGGCTGGCGGGTGCAGGGGCGTGCCGGGGTGACCGAGGTCACGCTTTCGATTGCCCTGACCGAAGGGATGGATGACCGCTCTGTCAGCCTGCGCGGCGTTGCCGGGGCGGCACGGCTGGATTTTGCGCGCGATACCCTGATCGTGGAGCGCGGCAATACTTCGGATATCATTCTGAACCCTTTGCGCGCCGAATTGGCGCTGGCTGGGGGGCACATGCGCGAGGGGCTGCGCAATGCTTGGGTGCAGGCGCGCTCGCTCAACCGCAGACAGCCCTATGCGCTGGGCTTTGAAGGCGTGTTTGCCGCGTTCTACGATTCGATCCGTACGGGCAGCGCAACACCACCGGCGATTTCCGCTGACGCGGCACTGTCCGTGATGCGCGACATCGACACGGTGCGCGCGCTGATTCCGGCTGCGCTGCGCGCCCCTGCGCCCCAACCGGACGCGGCCCCCAGCGGCACGCCCGACGCGCTGGTCATCGGCGGCACAGGGTTTCTGGGGCGTGAACTGGTGCGCCAACTGGCACAGCAGGGCCAGCATGTGGCTGTTCTGAGCCGCGCGCGCAGCAATCCATTTGCCGGGCTGGAAGGGCAGGTCACGATGATCGCGGCCTCGCTGCAGGACGAGGCGGCGCTGGCACAGGCGATGACAGGGGTCGCAACAGTCTATCATCTGGCCAAGGCCGAAGAGCCAAGCTGGGAAGGCTATCTGCAAAACGATGTTGCGGTTACGGAACGCTTGGCGCGCGCGGCTCTGAAAGCGGGCGTCGGGCGGTTTGTCTACACTGGCACGATTGCGTCCTATGATGCCTCTGACCCCGCACGGACAATCACCGAAAAGACCGCGTTTGGCGACATGTCGGCGCGCAACCTTTACGCGCGCTCCAAGGCATTGTGCGAAGAGCGGTTGCTTGACATGCAGCGTGAGCACGGGTTGCCAGTGGTCATCGCGCGGCCCGGTATCGTGGTCGGGCCGGGCGGGCCGCTCCAGCATTGGGGGATCGGGCGCTGGCATGGTGCGGGCGCGGTGCGGATCTGGGGGGATGGACGCAACAAGTTGCCGTTCGTGCTGAACGAGGATGTTGCGCGCGCGCTCGTCCTGATGGCCGCAAAAGACGGGATCGAAGGACAAGGCTTCAATCTGGTCGGCCCGCCGATGCTGAACGCGCGCGAGTGGTTCGCTGCGATCAAGGCGCAGACAGACACGCGCATTGTTGTCACCAGCGGCAATCTGATGATGTTCTGGATGGGGGACATGGTGAAATATGCGCTGAAGCGGTTTGCGCTGCGGCGCAAGGGGCTGACGCAACCTGTGCTACGCGACTGGCGCTCGCGGGCACATCTGTCGCGCTTTTCCAATCGCGCGGCCTGCGAGGTGTTGGGCTGGGAGCCAGAGAGCGACCGCGATTCTTTCGTTCAAAGGGCAATCGAGCCGCGCGCCCTGTTCGGGTTCTAGCCTGCCTGCGGCAAGGGTTCACGCCGCCTAGTCGCGCACGACATAGACTGATTGCTTCGCGTGGCGCACGACGCGTGCAACATTTGGTCCCAGAAGATAGTCGCTGGCCTCGGGCCGGTGCGCGGCCATGATGATGACATCGACCTCCAGCTTGTCGGCGGCGCGCAGAATCTCGTCATAGATATTGCCGTGCAACACATGCGGGTGCACTTCGACCGCATTTGGCACGTTCTGGCGGACCCAGTTGCGCAAGGCTTCACCGAAAGTGTGCAGTGCCGTCTGTTCGAACCCCGCCTTGAAGAATGTTCCGACCATGGACATGCCGAAATCCGGTAGCACGCTGGCGACGTGCAACTCTCCTCCCTTGATGAGCATTGTCTGGGCCTCGGCCAGAGGCTTGATCCAGGACGCCGGGGCGTTCAGGTCGATGGGCAGCAGAATTTTCTTGGCCATGGGGACCTCCTTCGTCCGTCGCATGTGACATGTCACGCTGAAACGCATGTCAGCGCGAGACCACGGTACAAGTGGATACGTCAAGCGGGCAGGAATCAACCTTTATCTGCGCGCTTGCGGACGAAGCCGGTACGCGCTGGGCGAACCGCGCGGGTGAAGAGGGGGAATAGCGAAACTTGGTGCTTGCGACCCGGCCATGGATGGGGCTGTTGCGGCGCATATCCAGACATCACAGGAAAAGAGGGTGGACAGCGCGCCCGGAAGTGTTGTGCTGGATCGGATGTGCGTACTTCTTCCCAGCACCCCAGCACCCCAGCACCCCAGCACCCCAGCAGCCCAGCACCCCAGCACCCCAGCACGCCGAGTTGGCAGGCCGCTTGTCCTTTGCGTCATCCGCAATCCTGACCATACGTCCCGATCTTGGCCAGATACGGTAGTTCTGGCCCGAGCAGCCAGTTCAACCACCCCGTGCGGCGTGGGCCCGCGACCATCTGGCAGACCGTCATGTGGGCCGCTGTGCCGGGCGTCAAAAAGCGTATGGCCTGAGCGCAGGAGCGCAAGACCCGAGCCTTACCCCCGCACACGCGCCTTGAGGTTCGAGGTTTTCCACGGTGCCTGCGTCGCGGGGGCGCCGAAATGATACCCTTGCAGGCAATCGATCCCCATTTCGACCAACAGGCGCGCATCTTCGGCCGTCTCGACCGATTCGGCGACAGTGAACATGTCGAAATGGCGGGCAATGGAGACGAGTGCCTGGGTCAGGATCTGATTGTCAGGGGTCTGTGCGATGTCGCGAATGAATGAACCGTCGATCTTGACGATGTCGAAATAGAAATCCTTGAGATACCGAAACGCGGTATAGCCTGCGCCGAAATCATCCAGCGCAAAGCAGATGCCGCGTTCCTGCATGTCCTGCATGAAAACAGTAACCAGATCGGGCATGATCATGGCCGAGGATTCCGTGATTTCGAGAATCAGTCGCTCGCCAATATCTGGGCGTGCACGCAATCCGCGTTCCAGTGTCGCCAGCCATTCGGGGTAGCCGATGGACCGCGCGGACATGTTGATCGACACGCGGATCGACGGTTCGGCGGCCAGTGTGTCCAGCCCCATTTCCAGCGCAAGACAGTCGATGCGCCGCCCGAGTTCGTTGGTTTCCACGGCATCCATGAAATCCATGGCCGGGATGATGCGCCCGGTGTGATCGACGATGCGGATCAACCCTTCGTAGAACGCCGCGCGCTTGGGCATACGGGCCTGCACCACAGGCTGAAACGCAAGGAGGCTACGCTTGGCATCCAGCGCGCCGCGCACGAGATCGATTGTGCTGCGGCGTTGTTCTTCTGCGGCGGCTGATAGTGGTGATGCATAGACCACGTCCTCTGGATACAGGCTGGATTGGGTGTGCTGCGGCATGAAACGCTCCGTCCTTTTGCACAACCTTGACGATAGGCGCTTAACTGCGGGTTAAAGCCCGTCGCTTAGCTAAAATGCCGTGTATTTTCGGGCCGGGATCGCGCGTGTCGGCCTCGATTGCCTCTGCGGGCGCGACAGCGTATAGCCAAGGCGGTTTGCAGACAGGCATGGGGGCAGCACAATGAGCGAAGCATCCGCGAATACGATGTGGGGTGGGCGGTTCAGCGCTGGCCCCGATGCGATCATGGAGGCGATCAATGCCTCGATCGGCTTTGACAAGCGCCTTGCACCCCAAGATATTGCGGGCTCGCGCGCCCATGCCGCGATGCTGTCCGCGCGCGGGATCATCACGTCCGAAGATGCCGCCGCCATTGATGCGGGTCTGGTGCAGGTGCTGGACGAGATTACGCGCGGTGAATTCACCTTCTCGACCGCGCTGGAAGATATCCACATGAATGTCGAGGCCCGCCTGCGCGAGATCATCGGCCCGCCTGCGGGCCGCCTTCATACAGCGCGGTCACGCAACGATCAGGTCGCGCTGGATTTCCGGCTATGGGTGCGCGCGCAATGCGATGCCGCCATCGCGGGGCTGGATGCGCTGATGCGCGCCTTTCTGGCGCAGGCCGAAGCCGGGGCCGACTGGGTGATGCCCGGCTTTACCCATCTGCAGACGGCGCAGCCGGTGACCTGGGGCCATCACATGCTGGCCTATGTCGAGATGTTCGCCCGCGACAAGTCGCGGTTTCAGGATGCGCGGCGTCGGATGAATGAATGCCCGCTGGGGGCTGCGGCGCTGGCTGGAACCTCGTTTCCTATTGACCGCAATATGACGGCCCAGGCAATGGGCTTTGAGAGGCCCACGGCCAATTCGCTCGATTCAGTGTCGGACCGCGATTTCGCGCTCGAATTCCTGGCGGCTTCGGCCATCTGCGCCACCCATCTTTCGCGCTTTGCCGAAGAGCTGGTAATCTGGTCATCGGCGCAGTTTCGCTTCGTGCGCATGTCGGACCGGTTCTCGACCGGGTCGTCGATCATGCCGCAAAAGCGCAACCCAGATGCCGCGGAACTTTTGCGCGCGAAGCTCGGGCGCATCCTCGGGGCGACTGTGGCGCTGTTTACCGTGATGAAGGGCCTGCCGCTGACCTATTCCAAGGACATGCAGGAAGACAAGGAGCAGGTTTTTGATGCAGCCGATACGCTGATGCTGTGCCTGGCCGCGATGGAAGGTATGGTGCGCGACCTGACGGCCAATCGCGCTGTGCTCGAAGATGCGGCATCGGCCGGGTTCTCTACCGCGACCGATCTGGCCGACTGGCTGGTGCGTGAGCTTGGCCTGCCTTTTCGCGAAGCGCATCACGTGACAGGCAGCCTTGTCAAGCTGGCCGAGGACAAGGGCTGCGATTTGCCGGATCTCAGCCTCGACGAGATGCAGAAAATTCATGGCGAAATCTCTCGGTCGGTCTATTCTGTGCTTGGGGTGCAGAACTCGGTTGCCAGCCGCACCAGCTTTGGTGGCACTGCCCCCGCAAATGTCCGCGCGCGTGTGGCGCATTGGAAAGAGGTTCTGGGATGAAATTCATGGCCATTGCCTGTGCGTTGCTGCTTGCTGCCTGTGGCGCTGACGGCCCGCCACGGTATTCCGATGGCGCGCCTGTGGGGGTGAGCATATCCGGCGAGGTCCAGATGGGCGTAAAGGCAACACTATGACGCCGCTGCGCCTTGTCTATCTGGCCCTTGCGATCTGGGGCACGATCCACCCGATGTACTGGTTCATCACGTGGTTCGTTCAGAATGAATGGTCGCTGATCGCCATGGTGGACGCGTGGCATGTGAACGCGGCCACGTCCGGTCTGGTCTGGGACCTGACCATCGCGGCTGTCGCGTTGACGGTCTTTGTTCTCGCAGAATGCTGGCAGCGCCGCCGCTTTCTGGGGCTTTTGGCCATCCCGGCCACGTTCTGCATCGGCGTGTCCTGCGGGGTGCCGCTCTATCTGTTCCTGCGGTCCAGCCCGTCCCAAAGCTGATTTCATCTTGCCCCAAATACTCCCGCCGGAGGCACCCACGCCCGCCCCACGCGCCCCCGCCCGACCGAAAGCGCCACGATGGACCATTTTCTTTACTGCAACGGTATCCTGCATGCCGAGGATGTACCCCTGACCGAGATCGCCGCCCATGTCGGCACACCGTTCTACTGCTATTCGACAGCCACGCTGACGCGCCATTTCCGTCTGTTCCAAGAGGCGCTGGATCCGCTGGATCATCTGGTGTGCTTTTCGGTCAAATCGCTGTCCAATCAGGCCATCCTGCGCACGCTTGCGGGGCTGGGGGCGGGGATGGATGTTGTCTCGGGGGGCGAGTATCGGCGCGCGCTGGCGGCTGGTGTGCCGGGCGACAGGATCGTCTTTTCCGGTGTAGGCAAGACGCGCGAGGAAATGACCCATGCGCTGACTCATGGGATCCGCCAGTTCAATGTCGAGTCCGACGCCGAGTTGAAGGTGCTCTCCGAGGTGGCGAGTGCGATGGGCGTGCGCGCGCCGATCACCTTGCGCGTGAATCCCGATGTGGACGCGAAAACCCATGAGAAGATCGCGACGGGTCGCAAAGAGGACAAGTTCGGCGTGCCGATCAGCCGCGCCCGCACCATCTATGCCGAGGCAGCGGCCCTGCCCGGAATCGAGGTGGTCGGGGTGGATGTGCATATCGGCAGCCAGTTGACCGATCTTGCCCCTTTCGAGGCTGCGTTTTCCAAGATTGCGGACCTGACACGCGCGCTGCGCGCCGACGGGCACAGTATCTGGCGGCTCGATCTTGGGGGCGGGCTGGGCATTCCTTACACCACTTCGAACGAGACACCGCCCTTGCCGCTGGATTATGGCGCGATGATCCAGCGCGTGCTGGGTGATCTGGATGTCGAGATCGAGATAGAGCCGGGGCGGCTGATCGCGGGTAACGCAGGCATTCTGGTCGCGTCGGTGATCTATCTCAAAGAGGGCGAGGGGCGCGATTTCCTGATCCTTGATGCTGCCATGAATGATCTGATCCGCCCGGCAATGTATGGCGCACATCACGACATCGTCCCCGTGGTCGAGGCCCCCGCTGCCATCGACCAGCGCCCGGTCGATATTGTCGGCCCGGTTTGCGAATCGGGTGATACCTTTGCAAAGCAGCGCCAGATGCCCCCGCTTGCAGCAGGCGATCTGGTCGCGTTCCGGTCGGCGGGGGCCTATGGCGCGGTCATGTCCTCGGAATACAACACGCGCCCCCTGATCCCTGAAGTTCTTGTGCATCAGGATCAATATGCTGTCATCCGACCGCGCCCAAGCTTTGACGAGATCATAAACCGCGATAGGTTGCCAGAGTGGTTATGAACTGAAGCGCCTGAGTGGGCGTCTGACTGGAGCGTGCATGTTTTCCCGCAAGACCCCGGACACCACCCCCGCCCTGACCCGCGCCTTGCGGGCCACGTTGGGGGGGCTGTGGGCTGAACGTCTGGCGCGCGTATTCTGGCCGTTTACCACGCTTGCACTGTTCGGAATGACCGCGCTGGGCTTTGGCCTGCAGGATGTTCTGCCACCGCTCTGGGCCATGTGGGGCGCGTTTGCGCTGGTTTTGGCGCTGGTGGTTTCACTGGGCATCGGGCTGTGGCGGTTGCGCATACCCTCGCGCGCCGAAGCCGCGGCGCGGCTGGATCGCACCATGCCCGGACGCCCCCTGTCCACATTGGCAGATGCGCAGGCCATCGGTGCCGAGGATGCGGCCTCGCGCAGGGTCTGGACCGCGCATCTGGCGCGGATGCAGGCGCGGCTGGCGACTGCGCAGGCGGTACCGGGTGATCTGCGGCTTGCGCGCTTTGACAGGTTTGGCCTGCGCTATATCGCGCTGACGGGCTTTGCCGTGGCGCTCTTGTTCGGCTCACCGTCGCGCGTGGCAGAGATTACCGAGATTGCGCAGATCCCCTCGCGGGCCGAAGCGGTCGCCCTTGGCCCGTCATGGGAAGCATGGGTGCAGCCGCCGCCCTATACGGGCCGCCCGAGCCTGTATCTGAACGAGGTGGATCGCACTGGCTTGCAACTGCCGCAGGGCAGCCGCGTGACTGTGCGTTTCTATGGCCAGCAAGGCGTGATGTCCGTGCAGGAAAGTCTGTCACAGCGGGAGGACTTTGACGCGACCGACATGGCGCAGGATTTCGAGATCGAGCAGTCGGGGCGGCTGAGCATTCGCGGCCCTGCCGGTCGCGACTGGGAAGTGGTTGCCCTGATCGACCAGCCGCCCAGCGTGCGCTTGCGCGGTGTTGCCGAACGCGAGCGCGGCGGATTGATGCGGCAGGATTTCACGGCGACCGATGATTACGGCGTTACCGGGGGTGAGGTGCGTGTCGCGCTGGATCTGGATGCGGTTGATCGTCGCTACGGGCTGACGACCGAGCCAGAGCCGCGCGATGCCTTTACCGTGCCTTTGCCGATGCCGGCCTCGGGCTCGCGCAGCGAAATCGAGGATGCGTTCATCGAGGATTTCTCGGAACATCCCTGGGCCAATCTGCCCGTGACGATCGCCTTTGCAGTCGAGGATGCGCGCGGTCAAGTTGGCGAGACCGAAGCGGAGCCGATGGTCTTGCCGGGGCGGCGGTTCTTTGACCCGATGGCGGCGGCCGTGATCGAATTGCGCCGCGATCTGCTATGGAGTCGCGAGAATGGCCCCCGCGTTGCGCAGGTGATGCGCGCGATTGGCCACCGTCCGTCCGATGCCTTTCGGTCGCCCGAGGCGCGCATCCGCTATACAGACGCGCGTGATCTGCTGGAGGCCAGTCTGGACACGGGCGGGCTGGATGGCGCGATGCGCGATGATCTGGCGGAATTGATGTGGGATCTGGCCGTGCTGCTGGAAGAGGGCGAACTGGCAGATGCACGCGAACGCCTGCGCCGCGCACAGGAGCGTCTGGACGAGGCTGTGCGCAGCGGTGCTGACCCGTCCGAGATTGCCGAGTTGATGGAAGAACTCCGCGAGGCAATGCGCGACTACATGCGCCAGCTTGCCGAGCAGCCGCGCGAACGCGGCGACCCGCCGCCAGATGGTGAGCGGATGGAAATCACGCAGGACCAGATTCAGGAGCTTCTCGACCGAATACAGGAGCTGATGGAAGAGGGCCGCATGGACGAAGCGGCCGAATTGCTGGCTCAGCTACAGGAATTGCTGGAGAACCTGCAGATCGCCGAGGGTCAGGGTGGCGAAGGCATGCCCGGCGATGAGGCGATGGAAGGTCTGGGCGAGGCCTTGCGCGATCAGCAGGAACTGTCAGACGACACGTTCAACGACCTGCAAGACCAGTTCCGCAACGGGGATGACCCGCAACAAGGCGAGCAGGGCGAGGGCGAAAGCGAAAACGGTCAGGGCGATCTGGCCGAGCGTCAGCGCGGTCTGGCCGACCAGTTGCGCGACCAGCAATTGCAGCCCTTACCCGGCGAGGGGACGGCTGAAGGTGATGCCGCGCTCGAAGCGCTGGAGCGCGCGCAGCGCGCCATGGAAGAAGCTGCCGAGGCGCTGGAGAATGGTGATACGGGCGAGGCGCTAAGCCGTCAGGCCGACGCCATGGAAGCCATGCGCGACGGCATGCGCGCGATGAACGACGCGCGCGCGCAAGATCAGCGCGACCAGCAGCAGGGCGATCAGGCATCAGAGGACACGGGCGATGGCGAAGGCCGTGACCCGCTGGGTCGCGCGCGCAATCAGGGTGGCGAGGTCGGCACCGAGGACAACCTGTTGCAGGGCGAAGATGTCTATCGCCGCGCGCAGGACCTGCTGGAAGAATTGCGCCGCCGTTCTGCCGAACTGGAACGGCCCGAAGCGGAACTGGACTATCTGCGTCGGCTTCTGGACCGGTTCTGACGGATTGCGTCTGGGCGTCGTCGCGCGAGTACGCCTGGCCCGGCACTCCGCTCAAGCAGCTTGCTCCACCCACCCACCCAGCGCGCCGCTTGAGCGAAGTGCCGGGCCAGGCGGGAAAGAGAAAAGCCCTGCCGGAATGGCAGGGCTTTTGAATGGATCGGGGCAGGCGAAGATCAGTTCTTCGCGTAGAATTCGACCACGAGGTTCGGTTCCATCTGCACGGCGTAAGGCACATCGCCCAGCGCAGGCGTGCGCACGAACGTGGCCGTCATCTTGGAATGATCGACTTCCAGATAGTCGGGCACATCGCGCTCGGCCAGTCCGACGGCTTCCAGCACGATGGCCAGTTGCTTGGACTTGTCGCGGATCGCGATAACATCGCCTTCCTTGACGCGGTAGCTGGGAATATTGACGCGGGCACCGTTCACCGTGACATGACCATGGTTCACGAACTGGCGGGCGGCAAAGACGGTCGGCACAAACTTTGCGCGATAGATCACAGCGTCAAGGCGGCGTTCCAGCAGACCGATCAGGTTTTCACCCGTGTCGCCCTTGATGCGCTCGGCCTCGGCATAGATGCGGCGGAACTGCTTTTCGGTCAGATCACCGTAATGGCCCTTGAGTTTCTGCTTGGCGCGCAACTGGGTGCCGAAATCCGACAGCTTGCCCTTGCGGCGCTGACCGTGCTGGCCGGGGCCATAGTCGCGACGGTTCACGGGGCTTTTGGGGCGGCCCCAGATGTTTTCGCCCATACGGCGGTCGAGTTTGTACTTGGCAGACGTGCGTTTGGTCACGGCTGATCTCCTTCTGGTGCGCGGTTTTGCGCGTTGTGAAGGGCGTTGTCCTCTCCCGGTGTGATCCGGGCGACAGGCGGACTCTTGCGAGGGCCTCCAACACCAATGAAACGCCCGAGGGCGACCCTCGGGGTGGCGCGCTTATACTTGGGAATGGACCCGAGTCAAGGGCCCCTCAGGCCGCCAGAAGTGCTGCCTCGCCGGGGTTCAGGCAGCGCCGCACCGTGGGGCCGTAGCTGTCGGGTGCCGTCACCAGCCTGTCCGAGACCTGTTGCA
>SKRW01000262.1 GCA_007118295.1 Paracoccaceae bacterium
GGGCGCCTTCCAGTTTCACGGTATAGGGACCGGGTATCCACTCGGACCCTTCCACCCGCACGCGGCGCGCGTCCAGCGCCCGGTAGCGCGCGCAGGTCACATCCAGATGGCCGCCCGGTTCATACAGGCGGAACGGATCGCTGTTTTCATACAGCATGTGGGCCGACACCGAATGTGGCGTGCAGGCCGCCTCGGGGGCCATGGGTTCCACCTCGAACCCGGTCTGATCGAATGTGACGCGAATAACGCCCGTGCCCGGATGCGTTGAACACAAAGCACCGCATTCGGCGATCTTGGCCCCGTGCCAGCACGCGCCGGGATGTTCCCCTCGCGCCAGCGGCAAGGCTGCGATGATGGCTGTGTCCGTGGTGCGCCCGGCGACGATGATATCCGCGCCCGTCTGCAGCGCAGCCTGTATCTGTTCGGCTCCGGCAAGGGCCACGATATTCGACATCGCGCTCAGACCATCGGCATCAATCTGGGGCGCGGGCGACAGAGGTGTGATTCGCCCTGCCGTCAGTTTCGAGATCACAAAACCTGCATCCTGCCCTGAATACAGCCGCGCCACACGCAGGGTCTGGCCCAGTTCTTCAGCCAGTTCGCAAGTGATCTCATACATCCAGTCGACTGTGCTGTCAGTCCCGCTAGTGCCCGCCGTGCCGATGATCAGGGGGACGCCAAGCTGCGCCCGTGCCTGCATCAGTGCGCGCCATTCGGCTTTGCACACTGCGCGCGAATACTTGGACCGCCCGGTCCCCAGCGAATGTGGCCCGCTATCAGTAGAGCCGCCGTCAACAGCGATGACGTCACAGCCTCTGGCGATGCCAAGCTCCAGCGCAGCTTGCGAAAATCCTAGCCCCAGAACACCTGATGGCACAAGAACAGTGGTTGTCATGGTTCCTCCTGAGCCCACAGCTATCAGCAAAATACCCGTTTCAGCAAGGGGTTGACAGCCTCAGACGGGGGCGCAACACTTCGCCTGCGCGAGCACTGCCATGATCGGGAGGATCACAAAGAGGGATCGCAGTGCAGCAGCACAACAAAAATCTTGCGGGAGGAAATGCAAAATGCGCTTCAAGACAACGACGGCGGCATGTGTCGCGGCGGCACTTTCACTGGGTATGGGATCATCGGTTGCGGCTAGCGACTACCCTACCGGCACGATCAACTGGGTCATTCCCTTCGGCGCAGGTGGTGGCTCTGACCGGTTGTCGCGCATGTTTGCGGCCGAAGCAGAACGCCACTTTGGTGGCGCATCGCTGAATGTCGAGAACCATCCCGGTGCAGGGGCTGTGACCGGCTGGATGCATGTTCTGAATCAGCCTGCAGATGGTTACACTGTGTTCAATGCGACGCCCACGCCCATCATCACGCTGCTAAGCGAAGAGGACGCGCCGGTTGACCCTTCGGAAATCGACATTCTGGGCTATCTGGCCGCGTTCGCTTCGGTGCTGGTGGTGCGCGAGGATGAATTCCCTGACTGGGACAGCTTCATCGCAGCGCTGAATGAACGCCCGATCACCATTGGCGGCACCAATGCTTTGTTGCTGGGCGCTGCCAACGCGATTGATCAGGCCGGGGCCGAAGCGATCTATGTGCCCTATGGCAGCACGGGCGAATCCGTCACCGATTTTCTGGGTGGGCATATCGATGTCGCGGCTGTGACAGAATCGACCGCGCTGACCATCGTGCCGGAAAATGGCATCGCCTTGATGAACACCTCCAGCATTCCGTTGCCCGAGAGCGTTAACGAGGCATTGGGCAACCCGCCGATGATTACGGAACTCGGCTATTCCGGGCTGGCCTTCCCGCGTTGGGTGGGCATGCACCCTGACACGCCGGAAGAGATCAAGGCGCGCTTCGCCGAAATGTTCGCAGCCGCCGCCACTGATCCAGAGGTTGAGGCCGTGTTCGAGGCCGCAGGCGAGCCGATCATCTTCCTCGACCGTGAAGCGGCTGCTACCGATTACGAGGCGATGGTCAACACGATGCGCAACGCCATCGGCCTATTGCAGTAATCAGTGCGGGGCAGTGGTCCTGTACCACTGCCCCTGCAACTGACAAAGGGGGCGGGCATGAGCAACTGGTGGCGCAGCAATCAGGCGATCGGGCTGTATCTGCTGCTGATGATCGGCGCGCTGTTCGCCTATATCTGGTGGCAACCCTGGGCACACCGGGTCATGCGTGACGGCTTTCTGCTGGGCATGATGCCGATGATGGGTGTCGGGCTGATGCTGCTATGCGCTGCTGCCATGGTGGTTGATCCATTGCGCCGCGAGATGCCCGAAACCTTGCAGGATGCGCGGATCAGTGACGCGTGGCTGCCCGTGGTCATGCTGGCTGGCATTGCGCTGTGTTTCTGGGCCATGTCGCGGTTGGGGTTCCTGCTGGCATCGCCGCCGTTTCTGCTGGCCTTCATGTTGTGGTTCGGGTTGCGGCCTGTGCGGCTGGCGATCATCCTTGCGATTGTCGTGCCGGCTGTCGTGTTTGCCTTTTTCACCCTGTTGGGGGTGCGCCTGCCGCGCGGTGTGCTGGCGGGCTTCTTCTGACCTTAACTCAATAGCGAGGCGCTGCGAATGCAGATTGATGCCTTTTATGACGCGCTTGCGCTGGTCTTCACCTTCAAGACATTGTTCTGGCTGGTGATCGGGGTCTTTCTAGGGGTTGGCCTTGGTGCCATTCCGGGGCTGACGGCCTCTACCGGGATTGCACTGATGCTGCCGCTGAGCTTTACGCTGGACATCACCGGCGCGCTGGGGCTGTTGATCGGACTTTACAAGGGCGCGGTTTTTGGCGGGTCGATCTCGGCCATCAGTTTTGCGACACCGGGCGCGCCAGACAGCGCGGCCACGGTCTATGACGGATACAAGCTGACCAAGCAGGGCAAGGGGCGCAAGGCCATTCTGACTGCGCTTTATTCGTCTGTCACAGCGGATACGGCCAGCGACATTGTGGTGATCCTTGTCGCGCCCTCGATTGCGCTGATGGCGCTGCAATTCGGCCCCACGGAACGGCTATGGCTGATGGTGGTGGCGATCACGCTACTGGGCACGCTGTCGGGCCGACATCTGGCCAAGGGGATGCTGAGTGCCGGGATCGGGCTGTTTCTGGGCACGATCGGGGCGGACCCGGTCAGCAATGTCGCGCGTAACACTTTCGGGCAAAGCTGGCTGCGCGACGGCATCCATCTTGTGCCGCTGGTGATCGGCATCTTCGCCATGAGCCAGATGCTGGATCAGGGGCTGGAACTGCTGCGCAAATCGCGCAAGGGCCAGCAGGTTGCGCAATCGGCCAAGGATCTGTTCGGGTCAAATTCCGAAGGGCTGAGTTTCCGCGAATACCTGTCCTGTTGGCGCGAAATGGGCATCGGCATCGGGGTCGGCACATTCGTGGGCGCGCTGCCGGGTCTGGGGGCGACTGTGGCATCCTTCATGTCCTACGGCATCGCCAAACAGGCCTTCCCGGAAAAGAAGATCGGTGAAGGGTCCATCCATGGCATCGCGGCGGCGGAAGCGGGCAATAACGCCACTGTCGGGCCGACGCTGGTGCCGCTGCTGGCATTCGGTATTCCCGGCAGTGCCACGGCGGCGCTGATCGGGGCGGCGCTGATCCTGCAAGGTATCACACCGTCGCCACGCATGTTCTCGCTGCATGCGGATGTGATTTATGCGCTGTTTATCATCCTGATCCTTGGCAACATCGCCAATCTGGGCATCGGGCGGGCATTTTCCTTCCTCTATGCGCGTCTGGGGCAGGTTCCGGGCGAGGTGCTGGTGCCGATCATCATGATCATGGCCGTGATCGGGGCCTTTGCCGCGCGGGGCGACCCGGCGGATGTGTATATGATGCTGGGCCTTGGCTTTGTGGGCTTTCTGATGCGTCGGGTGGGCATACCCGAAGCGCCGCTGGTCATCACGTTCCTGATCGCACCGCTACTGGAAGAAAACCTGCGGCGCGCGCTGTTGATCAATCGTGGTGACTGGGGTGGCGCATTGTTCGGCTCTGCCCTCGGGATCGGACTTGCAGGCTTCGCCGTGCTGGTGCTTTTGATCACCTTCAAGATGAATGTCGGAAGCAAGCTGGCAAGCATCGGACACGCAGACGACAAGAAGGACGGTTGACCCTGTGGTGGACCAGACATCGCAGAGCGCAGTGCGGTGAGCGATGCTGACATGGGCGCGCATTCGGGCATTGGGAGTCGCGACCATGGGGGTCGGGGTCTTCTGGCTGCTGGGCTTGCCCCTGCCCTTCCTGCTGGGGCCACTCGCGGCCTGCCTGCTGGCTGCCCTTGCGGGCATGCACATGCAGGATACCGGACGCCTTGGCGTGGGCATGCGGTCGATCCTTGGTGTGGCGGTGGGCGCGTCCATCACACCAGAGTTGCTGGGACGACTTCCCGAAATGGCCCTATCGGTTGCTCTGCTGCCCCTTTTCGTGGTCTTGATAGGGACACTTGGCTACCTGTTCTTTCGCAGATACTGCGGCTATGACCCGGCCACGGCCTATTACTGCGCCATGCCCGGCGGTTTTCAGGACATGGTCCTGTTCGGGCAGGAAGCAGGCGCGAATGTGCGCACGCTGGCACTGGTCCACGCAACCCGCGTGGCGATCATTGTCTCGGTGGCTCCGTTTCTGATTACCGGGCTGTGGGGCGTGCCGCTGACCAACGCGCCCGGTGCGCCTGCGGCAGAGATACAGGGAGACCAGCTTGCGCTGATGGTCTTTGCGGGGCTCGCGGGCTGGGGAATCGCGAAACGGGTTGGCCTGTTCGGGGCGTCAATTCTGGGTCCGCTGATCCTTGCGGGCATCCTGTCCATGACAGGGTTTCTGACAACGCGCCCACCAGCCGAGGCCATCATCGCCGCGCAATTCTTCATCGGCCTTGGCATCGGGGCGCAATATGCCGGTGTGACCTTTTATGAACTGCGCCGTGATGTGCTGGCAGGGGCCAAGTTCATGATGTTTCTTGCCGCACTCACCCTGATTTTCGCCGAAGGTGTCGCGCGCGCCGGACTGGCCCCCTCGCTCGAGGCGTTTCTGGCCTTCGCCCCCGGCGGGCAGGCCGAGATGGTTGTCTTGACGCTGGTTGCAGGGGCTGATCTGGCCTTTGTCGTCACACATCATCTTGCCAGGATCGTCCTGGTCATCCTTGGCGCACCGATCATTGCCCGTTTGATGCGCGAGCATGATTGACGGACCAAATGACACCTGTCGCACCAACTGATTGCCGTCCTTCGATTGGGGTGCTTGCAACATAGCGTTGGCCCTTGCTCGCGCGCTTCTGCGGACGGGTTCTATTCGACCAACATCCATCGCAGGCCGGTTCGGCCAACCTTCACCTGCTGTTGCGTCTGGTGGAAAGGGGCTGGCGGTGAATGTGGCTCTCCGACAGGTCGTGACTGCTGAAGGCCGCGCCATCAGACTCGACAGTGAAACGTCGATCAGTTTCGCCCGGACATGCGATGACTCCAACAGATGGTCACGGCAAACGCGTGTGGATTGCGCAAATGAAGCGCTGCGGAGATCTTTTCCAGCGATATCTCAGATTTTCATTGACTCAACATGTCTATTAATTATGAGTGAATGTACATTCACTCATTTAATCGAAATCTTCGTGAAGGACGGGAAGATGGCAAAAGAAATGATGAGCGCATTGGTGATGTCACTTG
The DNA here is from genome assembly GCA_007118295.1 of Paracoccaceae bacterium. Lineage (GTDB taxonomy): Bacteria > Pseudomonadota > Alphaproteobacteria > Rhodobacterales > Rhodobacteraceae > Roseinatronobacter. Next base: position 5,670 of record SKRW01000262.1, read on the forward strand.
GCCTTGCGGGGGGCGCCGCGCAGGCGCAGGATATTGGGTTCGGCGGCAGTATCTCGATTTTCTCCGACTACGTCGCATCGGGCGAGTCACAAACTGGTCGGCGTCCGGCGCTGCAATTCGAGGGTTATGCCTATGTTCCGCAGGGCTTCTATGCCGGGATCTCGCTGTCCAATGTGGCTTTCTCCGAACAATGGACCGACTACTATTTCGGCTTTCCCATCGACATTCCCGATTCGATCGAACTGGGGGTGTTCGTCGGTTGGGAATACTTCACGGATTTCGGCCTGACACTTGATGTCGGGTATGAGCGGTATTTCTACGACGACTCGGGCAATTGCTGCGGCCTGCTATATCTTGGCGCCGATTATGAAGTGAACGACATGGTCGAAGTCGGAACGCGCGTCACATGGAACCCGAGCTCCGGGGATACGAATATTCGCGGGACGCTGACAGTTTATCCGACCGACAATATCGGGCTGCGCGCGATGATCGGTCGAAACCAGGGCAATTTCGACCCCGATGATCCTGTCGACGGTCGGGGAGATTCGCCATCGGCGGTCAATTACTGGAATCTCGGATTCGACTACTACTTCACGGACTCGGTCAATGTCAGCCTCGATTATCATAATTCGAACTCCAAAGTCAGGACGAGCAACTTCGTCTTCGGGGTCACCTATTCGTTTTGAGCGTGACAAAGACCAGACGCCGCGCCCTGTCATGTACGCGTGGCAAGGGTCGGGTCTCAGCCCGGATATCGGAAAAAGAGGATCAGACCGATGACCCAGCATTCAGAATCTGCTCCGGTTCTGGTCGTAGGCGCGGGGCTAGCGGGCCTTGCCGCCGCCCGCGCGCTGGTTGAAGCCGGGCTGGGAGTCCGGGTTCTGGAGGCGGGCAATCGCGTCGGCGGGCGCGTCTGGACATCGCGGAAGTGGCCGGATCTCCCGGTAGACTTGGGGGCAACATGGATACATGGGGCGAAGGGTAATCCCGTCACCATTCTGGCAAACAAGGTCCGGGCCGCGCGTGTTGCCACTCGGTATGACAGCGCGGTCTGGTTGGCCGAAGATGGCAGCAAACTGGGTCTCACGTCGGCGCTTGACGATGTTTCCGCAGCGCTTGACCAGATTCGCGAAGATGTCGACGATGAAGACACCGATATGTCCCTGGAAAAGGCTGTGCGCGGGTCACGATACTGGACGCAAAGCGATGCCAGCCAGCGGCGATTGCTCAGGAAATGGATCAATACCTCGGTCGAGCATGAATATGGCGCGGACTGGCGCAAGGTCTCGACCTGGTATTTTGACGACGACAAGGATTACGCGGGTGAAGACGTGCTGTTTCCGCTTGGGTTCGACCAGATCATCCCGGTGATGGCTCAGGGGCTGGACATCACGCTGGGGGCCGAAGTGCGGGCGATTTCACCGCACGGGGCCGGCGCGCAGGTCCATCTGGCAGATGGGGCCGTGCTGTATGCAGAGCACGTCATGGTTACGGTGCCACTGGGTGTGTTGCAGCGCGGAACGATCACCTTTGGCGCGCCGCTGAAGCAAAAGCGCCAAAAGGCAATCGAATCCCTGCAGATGGGGCTGCTGAACAAATGCTGGCTGCGCTTCGACCGGATCGCCTGGCCAGATGATGTGGACTGGCTGCAATGGTTCAGCCCGCAGGAAGGCGTCTGGGCGGAATGGACCAGTCTGGCGCATTGTGCCCGACTGCCTGTGCTGATTGGCTTCAATGCGGGGGCCGAGGCGCAGGAGATCGAGAAGCTTGACGACCGCGACTCGGTTGCAGCAGCGACTGCGGCATTGCGTGCGATGTTCGGGTCGGGATTTCCGGCCCCGATTGCCGCGCAGATCACGCGCTGGGGGCAGGATAGGCTCGCGTTCGGAAGTTACACCTACAACGCCGTCGGGACGCGGTCGCGCACCCGCAAGAAACTGGCCGGACCGGACTGGGACGGCGCGCTGGTCTTTGCCGGTGAAGCCGCCTCGCCACGATATTTCGGAACCGCACATGGCGCGATCCTGTCCGGGCAATCGGCGGCAAAGGATATCCTGAAACTCAGGCGACATCAGCCAACCGACAGTACAAGCGCGTCACCCCGGCAAATGCGTTCACAAGACCCTATCGAGAGGACAGCCTGACCGAACTGACCAGCACAAGCCGCCCGCGAGAGGCGTGCGTTGTTCAATCAATCATCCTGACAGAGGAGCACATGCCATGAAAATCCCCCAAATGATCTCGGCCGCGAAGCGGGGCACTCTCAGCCGCAGGGCGTTTACGCAATCGCTTCTGGCGGTTGGGATTGTTCCGGTGATCAGTCAGGTCGCGCCGCAGCGCGCGCGCGCATCGGGCACGCGCCATGCCACGGTCTTTACATGGGGCGGTTTCGATGTGCCGGAACTCTATCAGGATTATGTAGAGAAGCATGGCGACTTGCCCGATTTCGCCATTTTCGGTGCCCCCGAAGACGGGCTGACCCGGTTGCGGTCAGGCTTTGCGGCGGATCTGATCCATCCCTGCATGGGCGATATTCCGCGCTGGCGCTCGACGGGTCTGTTTCAGCCGATCGACACGTCGCGGCTATCGAACTGGCCCGATGTGATCCCGACGCTGTATCAGGCACCCCACAACCTTGATGACGCGGATGGCGGTGTCTGGCAGGTTCCTTTCGACTGGGGGCAGACCTCGATTACCTATCGCACGGATCTGTATGATCTGGAGGGGGAGGAAAGCTGGGATATCCTGTGGGACGAACGCTATGCCGGGCGGATCGGGATGCTGGCCTCGGGCGATGATGCGTGGTGGTGCGCCGCGATCAAGGCAGGCGTGTCGTTCGATCAGATCCACACGGATGAAGCTTTCGAGGCCATCGCCGCTGTGTTGCGCGCCCAACGCCCGCTGGTGCGCACCTATACGGATGACACATCATCGCTGAATCAGGCGCTCGCGGCGGGCGAAATGGTCGCGGCGATGACCTGGAACAGCTCGGCTGTCGAACTGACATTCGAGGAAGTGCCCGTGCGCTTTGCCCAACCCAAGGAAGGCGCGCTGACCTGGGTCTGCGGCTTCATGATGACGCAAAATGCCCCCAGCCCCGACAGCGCCTATGATGTGCTGGATGCATTGCTGAGTGTCTCTGCCGGGGAATTTCTGACAGGCGATTACGGCTATGGCCACAGCAATGCCCGCGTGCTGGAGTTGTTCGACGACGAAGAACTGGCGGCGCTGACCCTGTCGCGCGATCCGGCGGATATTCTGGATGCCGGGCATCGCAGCATCCCCCAGCCCCCGGAATGGAGCGCGCGCATGAACACGCTTTATGAGCAGATCAAGGCTGGCTTCTGATATGATCCTTTTCGCTGATGAACACTTCGTACAATCGGCAACGAAAGGCTAAGATCGTGGTCGCGACGATGGAAGAGAGTCCCAGTGCCGCCCGGATGCCACTCCGGAACCGGTTGCAGGGGGTGCTAATACGGCATGAAAGCTTGCGCGGGTTCCTGCTGCTTGCCCCCGCGCTGGTGATTCTGGGAATTACGGTTGCCGTTCCCTTTCTGCTGATGAGCGCAATGAGCCTGTGGACCCAGATCGGCTTTGACTATGCCGATGACTGGTCCCTGCGAAACTACACTGCCATCCTGACCGAGCCGCTATACACAACGCTGTTGCTGCGGTCGCTGACCATGGCGATGGTGGCGACATTCGTCACTGTGGTTCTGGTCTATCCGATGGCCTATTTTCTGGCCTTCCATGTCCACAGCAACAAGCTGATCTGGCTGATTATCATCACCCTGCCCTTCTGGACCAGTTACCTGTTGCGGGTCTTTGCCTGGCGGGTGATCCTCGGGTATGAAGGTGTGATCAACTCGGGCCTGATGGAACTGGGTCTGATCGGTGAACCGCTGCAGTTTCTGTTGTATAGCCGGGTGGCCGTGATCATCACGCTGGCGCATGCCTGGGCGGCTTTTGCCTTTCTGCCGATTTATGTGTCGCTGGAAAAGATCGACAAATCGATGCTCGAAGCCTCGGCTGATCTGGGCGAACCGCCCGTGATGCGGTTCTTCCGCGTGATCCTGCCCCTGTCGATGCCCGGTGTGATTGCGGGCACATTCCTGATGTTCATTCCGACGGTGGGTGACTATGTGACGCCCACACTGGTTGGGGGGCCGGATGCCGCCATGATCGGGAACCTGATCCAGCTTCAGTTCGGAACGATCAACAACTGGCCGATGGGTGCTGCGCTGGCCATCACAATGATCCTGTCCATCACGCTGGTCGGGCTGTTCTTCATGGCGCTGATGCACGGGCTGCGGAGGTGGGCACGATGACAGAGCGGTTCGAATTCCACAAACCCAACCGCGCCTTGCAGCTTTACGCGGGCCTGTTCATGGCCATGCTTTATGTGCCGATCCTGTTCATCCCGCTGTTTTCCTTTAGTGACGGGCTGTATATCCGGTTCCCGATCGAGAGTTTCACGCTGCGCTGGTATGCGGAACTGTTTGAACGCACGGCGGTCCTGCGGGCACTGGAGAACAGCGTTCGGGTCGCCGTTTCTGTCGCAATCGTTTCGACGGTCCTGGGTGTCTTTGCCGCCAAGGCACTTGCGCGGTATCGCATCCCCGGACGCGGCCCGATTCTGGGGTTCATTCTGTTGCCGCTGGTGGTTCCGCCGATCATCTTTGGTGTCGCGCTGCTGTTGCTGGTCAGCGCCCTGAAAATCCCGCTGTCGCTATACACCATCGCGGCAGGGCACATCATCATCTGCCTGCCCTTTGCCATCGCAACCCTGCTGCCCCGGTTCGAAGGCTATGACGCCGCGATGGAAGAGGCCGCCGCCGATCTGGGCGAAAACGGCTGGTGGGTGTTCTGGCGGGTGACTGTGCCGATCATCCTACCCGGTATCGTCGCGAGCCTTTTGCTGACCTTCACCGTGTCTTTTGATGAATTCGTGATGGCGTTCTTTCTGGGCGGCACGGATCTGACCCTGCCGCTGTACATCTGGGGGCAGTTGCGCATACCGCGCGCCTTTCCGGTGGTGCTGGCGCTGGGAACGCTGATCCTGCTGTTCTCGTTTGCGCTGGTGTTCATTGGCCTGCGCATCGGGCGGCGCGGTGCCATCAAACTGGTAGACAGGGGCTGACAGGATGACACAACACGACACGATGATCAGCATCCGCAACGTGGGCAAACGCTTCGGGCCGGTTGTGGCGGTCGAGGATGCCTGTTTCGACATCCGGCGCGGTGAATTCTTTTCGATCCTTGGCGCGTCGGGCTCGGGCAAGACCACATTGTTGCGCATTCTTGCGGGGTTCGAAGCTGCAACCAGTGGCGCTGTGTTCATTGACGGGGCACAGATGGACGCCGTGCCGCCGCATCAGCGCCCGGTGAACATGGTGTTCCAGAACTACGCGATTTTTCCGCATTTGAATGTGCGCGACAATATCGGCTTTGGCCTGCGCAAGCTGAAACTGGACAGGGCCGAACGGCAGAAGCGCATCGGCGCCATGCTGGATCTGATCAAGTTGCCGGGTTTCGGCGACCGGCATGCCGACCAGTTGTCAGGTGGCCAGCGCCAGCGTGTGGCACTGGCGCGCGCGCTGATCCTGCGCCCCAAGGTGCTGCTGCTGGATGAACCGCTGGGCGCGCTGGACAAGCAGTTGCGCGAACAGATGCAGATTGAATTGCGCGCCTTGCAGCGCAGTGTCGGGATTACCTTTGTACTGGTCACCCATGATCAGGAAGAGGCGCTAACCCTGTCTGACCGCATCGCGGTCATGGCCGATGGGCGCGTGTTACAGGTAGACACGCCCGCAGGACTGTATGAGCGGCCCTGTTCGCGCCGGGTCGCGGGCTTTGTGGGCAACATGAACTTTCTGCCCGCGCGGGTTCTGTCGCAGGCGGGTGGCGCGACCAGCATCGACATTCCCGGCTGTGGTACGACCTGTTCCATCGCAACCAAACGGCTGGAGCATTGCAGCAGCGATATTTCACTCGCGATCCGGCCCGAGCGGATCACCTTGCATCGTAGCCGCCCCGCCGCCCCGGCCATCGCCGTTGCGGGTGTGCTGCGCGACCGGATGTATCTGGGCGAGCGCACACATTTTCAGATCGAACTGGAACCGGGCGGCGCGACAGTCGCAGTCTCCAGTTCGACGATGAAGGCCGAGGCCCTGGGCACGATAGGTCCGGGCGCGCAAGTCTGGCTAAGCTGGCCCGAAGATGCGCTCATACCCCTTGGCAATGAGTGAACGCAAGATGACCAAGAAGGAAGACACCAACATGGCGCAAGCAGCCGATTTTCCGTCCCAGGCTCCCGGCCCGGACCGTCCACGCCGCACGGCGCCCAAGGAAGAACGGGTGCAGCAGCTTGTCTGGGCCGCAATGGAAACCATCGCCGTGCATGGGCTGTCGGGCACGACGACAGCGATGCTGACAGAAAAGGCTGGCCTATCCGCCGGGATCATCAACCTGCATTTCGGCAACAAGGATAATCTGCTGGTCGCAACGCTGAAGCAACTGGTCATGGAACACCGCGCCGGATGGGTCGCTGCGGCCGAGGATGAAACCCTTGACCCCGCAGCGCGCCTCTGGGCTCTGATGGAGGCGCATTTCGCCCCGGAAATCTGCAACCCCACCAAGATCGCCGTCTGGTTCGCCTTTTTTGGCGAAGCGCGCCACCGCGAAGCCTATCTTGGCATCTCCGAGGGCTTCGACAATGAACGCAGCGACTTCATGGATGATTGCTGCGAAGCGATCATCGCCGAGGGTGGCTATATCGGGCTGGACCCGGAACGCGTGTCGCAACTGATCGAAAGCACCGCAGACGGTCTGTGGCTGGACATGCTGCTCTATCCGCATGAGGTGGACCCGCAACTGGCCCGCGATCAGATGCGCAGCTTCTTGCACGCTTTCTTCCCGCGCCACTTCTCGGCCCCCGACCTGCCTCCGTGCAACACACAAGGTGTTTCGACATGACCAGCCCCGCTGCCTTTTCCCGCAGACGCCTGATGCAGGGCTTTGCGGCCACAACGACACTGGCCACCCTTGCGCGCCCGGTTGTCGCTATGCCGACCAATCCCGATGTTGTTGTGATCGGCGCGGGCGCGGCGGGTCTTGCCGCGGCGCGCCAACTGATCGACTATGGCCTTGAGGTCGTGATCGTCGAGGCCGCAAACCGTATCGGCGGGCGGGCCTGGACGGAATCGGACACGCTCGGGGTGCCGTTTGACCGCGGGGCAAGCTGGCTGCAGGGCCCTGCCGATGCACCGCATGTGGCGCAGGCGCGCGCCCTCGGGTTTGATCTGCGCGATCATTCCACCCCCCGGGACATGCTCTTTATCGGGGATCGACGCGCAGATGGAACCGAACGCCGCCAGCGTGATCGCGCATGGTCTGCCTTCTATGCTGCATTGGCAAGTTCGCGTGGCGATGTCGCTGCGGATACGGTCGTGCCAATGGATGCACCATTCGCCAAGACAGTCGCCACATGGATGGGGCCAATGGATTTCGGCGTCGACATCGACCAGCTATCGCGTCAGGACTGGTACGCCTTCGCCGAGTACGAGGCGAACTATCTGGTGCGCGAGGGACTGGGCACAGTCGTCGCAAGTCTGGGCGAAGGTTTGCCCGTGCAGCGTGACACTGCGGTGCAGCGCGTGGACTGGAGCGGCGAAGGCGTGCAGGTTGAAACCACGGCCGGAACGATTCAGGCGCGGGCGTGTATCGTGACAGTTTCGACCGGCGTGCTGGCTTCGGGCGCGATCCGCTTCACGCCAGATCTGCCAGAGGCCAAACAGACCGCCATCGCCGATCTGCCCATGGGCCAGTTGCTGAAGGTCGGCCTGATGTTCGACGGCGCGCGTTTTGGGCTGTCGCCCGATGATTTCGTGTCGCATGACATCGACGGTCCGTTGCCAGCCGAGGCCTGCTACTACCTCGCCTTTCCTGCAGGCCATGATTACATGACCGGCTTCATGGGCGGCAGCTTTGGCCGCGCGATGGAACGTGAGGGGGAAGAGGCCGCCATCGCCTTTGCGCTGGAACGCCTTGTGGCCAGCTTGGGCAGCGATGTGCGGCGGCATTTTATGCGCGCCACAATGGCCGGATGGGATGGCAATCCGCTGAGTCGTGGTGCCTATTCGGCGGCCCGCCCCGGTGGCTTTGCCGCGCGCCACGCGCTGGCCGAACCCTTGGGCGACCGGGTCTTCTTTGCAGGCGAAGCGATGGCAACCCCTTATGCCACGCTGGTCACCGGGGCGCATATGCACGGCGCGCGTGTTGCCGAGGATATCGCGTTCACACTGGACGCGCCGGGCTGCAGCAGTTGCGCCGCACGCAAACAGAACCCGATCCGCATTCCGGGCACCGACTGATGACGATCCCGGTCATTCATTCACAGGACGCGCGTGACCCGCGCTATGATATCCTGTTCGAGCCGGTGCGCATCGGCCCGGTGACAGCGCCCAACCGCTTTTATCAGGTTCCCCATTGCAATGGCATGGGGCGCGAATATCCGTCCTCGATGGCCGAGATGCGCGGCATCAAGGCCGAGGGCGGCTGGGGCGTGGTCTGCACCGAACAGGTGGAGATTCACCCCTCATCCGAACTTAGCCCGGTGATCGAGGGGCGCTTGTGGGATGATGCCGACCTGCCGGTCTTTCAGAAAATGTGCGAGAAGATCCACGCCCATGGCGCGTTGGCCGGGATCGAGCCGTGCTATGACGGAACTGCCGCCGCCAACCGCTATAGCCGCGAGGTGCCCATGGGTCCATCCGCCCGCCCCGTGGCCTATATGGACCCTGTGCAGGCCCGCGCGATGGACGCGACCGACATTCGCAATCTGCGCCGTTGGTACGTCGATGCGGCGCGGCGCGCGCGGCGGGCGGGGTTCGACATCATCTATGTCTATGCGGGCCATGATCTGAACGCGCTGTCGCATTTCCTGTCGCGCCGCCACAATGACCGGGGCGATGCCTATGGCGGGTCACTGGAAAACCGCGTGCGCCTGCTGCGTGAAGTGCTGGAAGACACCAAGGCGGCTGTGGGCGATACTTGCGGGATCGCCCTGCGCTTTGGCGTCGAGGAGTTACTGGGCGATGACGGGCTGAGTTCCGAGGCCGAGGGCCGCGATGTGGTCGAGATGCTGGCCGAATACCCCGACCTGTGGGACGTGAACCTCAGCGGGTGGGAAAATGACTCGATGACCTCTCGCTTTGCCGCGCAAGGGTTTCAGGACAGCTATGTGAGTTTCGTCAAGAAAGTGACGCAAAAGCCTGTCGTCGGCGTGGGCCGCTATACCTCGCCTGATGCGATGGTCTCGCTCATCCGGTCCGGCGCGCTGGATCTGATCGGGGCTGCGCGCCCCTCGATTGCCGATCCGTTCCTGCCGCGCAAGGTGGCCGAAGGGCGGCTGGATGATATCCGCGAATGTATCGGCTGCAACATCTGCGTCAGCGCCGACTACTTGTCTGTGCCGATGCGCTGCACCCAGAACCCAACCATGGGCGAGGAATGGCGGCGCGGCTGGCATCCAGAATACATCCCCCCGCGCCATGCCGACGCATCGGTGCTGGTGGTGGGCGCAGGCCCCGCCGGGCTGGAAACCGCGCGCGCCCTTGGCCAGCGCGGCTATGGCGTGACATTGGCCGAGTCGGGCACAGTTCTGGGCGGGCGCGTGGCCATGGAACGCCGGTTGCCCGGCCTGTCAGAATGGGGCCGGGTGGCGGATTGGCGGCAATATCAGATCGCGCAGATGCCCAATGTCGAAACCTATCTCGACAGCCGGTTGAATGCCGAACAGGTCCTGGATTTTGCCGCCGATCATGTGGTGCTCGCGACCGGCGCGCGCTGGTGTCCGTCGGGTATGGGCCGCGCCAATCATGCCCCGATCCCGGTTGAACCGGGCGCAGTGGTGCTCACGCCCGATGATATCTGCGCCGGGGCCGAGGTGGCGGGGCCGGTGGTGATCTTTGATGATGATCACTACTACATCGGCGGGCTGACGGCCGAGGTCCTGCGCGCGAAGGGACTGGAGGTCACGCTCGTCACCCCTGCCGCCGATGTCTCCAACTGGACGCATAACACACTGGAACAACACCGCATCCAGAAACGCCTGATCGAAGCCGGGGTGAAGATCATTCCCCTGCACACGATCACCGAGCGTGAGGCGGACAACGTGACGCTGGAATGCGTCTATACAGAACGCGAACATCACATCGCCTGCGCCACGCTGATCATGGTTTCGATGCGCCGGCCCATAGATGGGCTGTATCATGACCTGCAAACCCTGATCGCCAGCGGTGCTGCAGGCCCAAAAACCCTGACCCGCGTGGGCGATTGCCTTGCCCCCGGCACGATTGCAGTGGCGGTCTGGTCGGGGCATCGCTTTGCCCGAGAACTGGGCGCACCACCCGAAGACACTGTTCCCTTCCGGCGCGAACTGCCTGCGCTGGCCCAAGACTGACCCTGACAGGAGCCAACAC
>SKRW01000122.1 GCA_007118295.1 Paracoccaceae bacterium
GCCCCCGCCATGGTCAGCGGCGACACTGCACCGCCCAAAAGGAACGGCAGGTGAATCGAGCCCTGCCCGGCGCTCGCATAGGTGCGGATGCCCGCCGTTGTCACCCCGTCCAGCACCAGCGGCGAGGTGGTGTTGAAATTGCCCATGATGACGCAGTTCTTCTCGACAAACTCTGCCCCGAACAGGATGCGGCACATCTCGATACTGTCGGCGGCGCGGTCGGGCGCGGTGATCGAGCCCAGAAAGGCGCGGTCGGAATAGCGCATATGGGCGTAGACCATATCCAGATGGCGCTTGTTTACCGGCACGTCCGTCGGCTCGCAGATCGTGCCGCCGGAATGGTGCAGCCAGGGCGAGGATTGCGCCAGCCTGATCAGGTTTTCAAAATCCGCGATCGTGCCATAGCGCCGCCCCTGATCCAGATCCATCACGAAGGGCGAGCCATAGGCGGGCGCGAAGACCATTGCATCGCCGCCGATCTCAACGCTGTTGGCGGGGTTGCGCGCGGCTTGGGTAAACCGCGCAGGCGCAGTTTTCAAAATCTCACGCAGCATGCCCGGCGCGAAACGGATGCGCCATGTCGCGCCCGAGATATGCGTTACCTGCGCGCCTGCACGGCGGTAAAGCTGCATCGCCTCGGGATCGTCGCGCAATTCGATCCCGATCTCGGCCAGAATACGGTCGGCTGTCGCTTCGATGCGGGTCAGGGCCTCATCGCCCAAGAGGTCATAGGTCGGGATGCGTCGGGTGATGTAGGGCGTGCGCAGGTGCTGGTTCTGGCCCGGCTCGGCGCTGCGCGGGGACTGACCACGCCCCTTGCGCGTTCTGCGCGCGGGGGGCGTCCGGGCGGGCGTTTCAACTGAAAACATGCCGATTCCTTCCCTGAGCCATGATCCGATCCTGCGATGCGCCCATCCCTGTGGCAATCGCAGAAAATTTCACCTTGCTTTAGGTCAGGTAATGCAATCAATGAATAACACTTATAAGAAACGGGATTCATAGCCCTCAAACATGAGGTCACCTTGTCTTACCGCCCCTATGACCTGCCCCCGATGAGTGCGCTTGTCGCCTTTGAAGCTGCGGCACGCCATGTCAGCTTCACCAACGCGGCACGCGAGTTGAACGTGACCCCCGCCGCGGTCAGCCATCAGATCAAGGCGCTGGAGGCCGAATTGCAATGCCCCCTGTTCCAGCGCCATCATCGCGGCGTTACCCTGACGGAATCAGGGGCCTATCTGCTGGTCGCGCTGCAACGCGGACTCGAGGGGATGGCCGATGCCGTGGGCCAACTGCGCCAGCGCGCAACGCGGGCATCAGTCACGATCGGGGTGACAACTGCGGTCAGCGCGCTGTGGCTGACACCGAAACTGGCACAATTCTGGAAAACGCATGGCGATGTTTCGGTCGCACAGATCGTCAGCGACACAGGAGAAGCCCCCGCCGAATGCGACCTGAGCATCCGCTATGGGGTGCTGCCCCGTGACAGGGCCGTGTGCAGCGTGCTGTTTCGCGACCGGCTGATGGCGATTGCCAGCCCCGATTTTGCAGCGACGCATCCGGTCAGCGCCGTGGCGGATCTGGCGCAGGTGCCGCTGATCCATTTCGACACCCAGGTGGCAGGATGGACTGACTGGCACGGCTGGTTCCGCGCGCTGGGGTATGAGGGACAAGTGCGGCACAGCCACCGCGTGAACAACTACCTGATCGCACTTCAGGCCGCGCGTGATGACATGGGCGCAGTGCTGGGCTGGGTGGGACTGGCGCGCGCATATCTTGAAACAGGCGAACTGGTCGCCTTGCTGCCTGATCAGGTCGAACCACGCGAGGATTTCCACGTCACGCTGCACGCTCAGAATTCACGCCGCGCACGGCTGGTCTATGACTGGCTGGTTGCCTCTGCCCACCCGGACGAGGTGCCGAATGTCGTCACTTGACGCCATGTGACACCTTGAGGCAACCCATGCGCGCGGCAAATCGGTGCTGTCATGCGGGGGTGGCCTTGGCCGCCAGATCGCGTGCAATGGCAAAGGCACCGCGCACGCGCTCTTTCTCGCTGGTCCAGTCGCGGCGCACGATGATCTTGTTGTCGCGTATCCTGGCCAGTCCATTCTGGTCCTGCACGAATTCCACCAATCCGGCCGGGTTTGCGAATTTGTCGTTGTGAAACTGGATTGTCGCGCCCTTTGGCCCTGCATCCAGTCTGGAGATACCGGCGCGCTTGCACTCGGCCTTGATGCGCATGATGACCAGCAGGGTATTCACCTCGCGCGGGAGTTTGCCGAACCGGTCGATCAATTCGGCGGCAAACCCTTCCAGATCCACCTTCGTGGTCAGGCCGGACAGCCGACGATACAGGCCAAGCCGCACATCAAGGTCCGGCACATAGGCCTCCGGTATCAGCACAGGCACGCCCAAATTGATGATTGGCGCCCATTGGCCATCCAGATCGCTGACATCGGCAATCTCGCCCGAGCGGATCTTGGCGATCGTTTCCTCCAGCATCTGCTGATACAGCTCATAGCCGACTTCCTTGATATGGCCGGACTGTTCCTCGCCCAGAATATTGCCAGCGCCGCGCAGGTCCATGTCATGGCTGGCCAGATTGAACCCTGCGCCCAGACTGTCGAACGAGGCCAGCAATTTCAGCCGCCGCTGCGCTTGTGGGGTCAGCGGGTTGCGGGGTTTTGTGGTCAGGAAGCAATAGGCGCGGGTCTTGGACCGCCCCACCCTGCCCCGGATCTGGTAAAGCTGAGCTAGCCCGAACATATCGGCGCGGTGCACGATCATGGTGTTGGCGCGTGGAATATCGAGGCCGGATTCCACAATGGATGTTGCCAGCAGCACATCATACTTGCCATCGTAAAAGGCGTTCATCCGTTCATCCAGTTCGCCCGCCGCCATCTGGCCATTGGCGATGACGAAACTGATTTCCGGCACATGGGTGCGCAGGAAATCCTCGATCTCCGGCAGGTCCGCGATGCGTGGGGCCACAAAAAAGGACTGCCCCCCGCGGTAATGTTCGCGCAACAGTGCCTCGCGCAGGGTCAGCGTGTCGAACTCGGAAACATAGGTGCGGATGGCCAGACGGTCCACTGGCGGGGTCTGGATGATGGACAGGTCGCGCACACCCGTCAGCGACAGTTGCAGCGTGCGCGGAATAGGTGTGGCGGTCAGCGTCAGCACATGAATATCACTGCGCAATTCCTTCAGCCGTTCCTTGTGGCCGACGCCGAAATGCTGTTCCTCGTCAATCACTAGCAGGCCCAGATTGGCAAATTTCAGCCCCTTGGCCAGCAACGCATGCGTGCCGATGCAGATATCGACCGTGCCTTTGGCCAGCCCTTCGCGGGTGGCGCTGGCCTCTTTTGCGGACACAAAGCGCGACAGGGGTCTGACAGTGATCGGGAACCCCCGGAAGCGTTCGGCAAAGGTCTTGTAATGCTGGCGGGCCAGCAATGTCGTGGGCGCGATCAGGGCCACCTGCACGCCCGACATGGCGGCGATAAAGGCCGCGCGCATCGCGACCTCGGTCTTGCCAAAACCAACATCGCCCACCACCAGCCGGTCCATGGGGCGACCGGATTCGAAATCGTCCAGCACATCGGCAATGGCGGAAAGCTGGTCATCGGTTTCGGCATAGGGAAACCGGGCCAGAAATTCGTCCCACATGCCCTGTGGCGGGTCGAACCGGGGTGCGCTGCGCAACTGGCGTTCGGCGGCGATGCGGATCAGCTTGTCGGCAATCTCGCGGATGCGCTGTTTCAGGCGCGCTTTCTTGGCCTGCCACGCGCCGCCGCCCAAACGATCAAGCAGCCCTTCTTCATGGCCATAGCGTGACAGGAGTTCGATATTCTCGACCGGCAGGAACAACCGGTCGCCACCCGCATATTCCAGCGCGATGCATTCATGCGGCGCACCCATTGCGGTGATCGTCTCCAACCCCGTGTAGCGCCCGACGCCATGATCGACATGCACGATCAGATCACCGGGGCTGAGAGATTGTGCCTCGGTCAGGAAATTCTCGGCCCGCTTGCGCCGTTTGGCGCGACCGACCAGCCGGTCGCCCAGCACATCCTGTTCCGAGATGACCGTCAGGCCCGGTGCCTCGAACCCGGCATCGAGCGGCCAGACCGCCAGATACAGCCCGCCCTGCCCCTTGGCCATGTCACGCGCAGAGCCGATCATCTGACCGCCCTCGGCACCATGGTCGGACAAAAGACCCTCCAACCGCTCGCGCGCGCCCTCGGAATAGCTGGTCAGCACGACATGGCTGGTCTTGCGGCGCTCGGTCACATGGGCGGCGAGCGCGTCAAAGACATTGGCTTCGGCCTGACGTTCGGGCGCAAAGCTGCGTCCGGCCCGCCCGCCCGCGTCCAGCACGCCCGGCCCCGGTGCCGTTTTCAGCGGGTTCAACTGCAGGACGCGCCGCGTGGACACAGCCGCAGTCCAGCCCGCCTCATCCAGATACAGCAGTTCTGGCGGGCAGGGTTTGTAGACCGTATCCAGCCGGCCCTTTGCGCTCATCGCCTCGCGGCGGGCATCATACTGGTCGGCGATGCCCTCCCACCGCGACTGGCGCGCGGCTTCCAACTGATCATCCAGCATCACTGGCGCACCGGGCAGATAGTCGAACACAGTCTCCATCTGCGCATGGAAGAGTGGCAGCCAGTGTTCCATCCCCTGATGCTTGCGCCCGGCAGTCACCGCCTCGTAAAGCGGGTCGTCACTGCCCGAAGCGCCAAACTCGATCCGGTAATTCTGCCGGAACCGCGTGATCGCGGCCTCGTCCATGATGATCTCGGACACAGGCGCAAGCTCGACGCGCTGCAGTTTCTCAAGACTGCGCTGGGTGGCCGGGTCAAAGCGGCGCGCACCGTCCAGAACATCGCCGAACAGATCGAGCCGCACGGGCCCCCCTTCGCCCGGAGGATAGATGTCGAAGATACCACCACGGATGGCGAAATCACCCGGTTCGGTCACTGTGGGCGATTGCGCAAAGCCCATGCGCACCAGCCAGGCGCGCAGCGCGCCCTCATCAATCCGCCGCCCCACATCGGCGATAAAGGATGCCCCCGCGACAATATCGCGCGCAGGCACGCGCTGCTGCGCAGCCGACAGCGTGGTCAGCAGCACGAACGGCCCCGGCACCCCATGCGCCAATGCCGCCAGCGTCGCCATCCGGCCTGAGGCGATTTCAGGCGCGGGCGATACCCGGTCATAGGGCAGACAATCCCATGCCGGAAAGCGCAGCACGGTCACACCGGGGTCAAGGAAGGCCAGCGCCTGTGCCATCGCCTCGGCCCGCTTGTCATCGCGCGCCACATGGATCACCGGCCCGGCTGCGCGCGCCACTTCGCGCGCAAGCAACCGCGCGTCATACCCCTCGGGGGCACCCCCCAGAATGATGCGGTTTTCTGTCATGCCCTGCTCACAGACCCAATGCCGAGCGGCTCATGACATAGAGCATCCCCCAGACGGCCGTGATAAAGATCGACACGATCCCCAGCACCTGCACCCAGAACCGGTGATGCAGGATGGCACGGCACAGCGCGGCCCCGCGCAGGTTCTGGCGCTCGATCCGAAAGGCTAGGCGCAGGCCCAGCAGGCGCACGATCAGCATCGGCGTGATCAGCAGAAGCAGCGCCTGTGCAAATTCCAGTTGGTAGGAAAAGGCGGTGATGAACACTGCTGTCATCACTGCAGTGTAGAACCCCAGTGCCCAATGCCCCGCGCGGCGCGTGAAATCCAGCCTGCGCCGGACGTGGATCGCAACCAGAGCATGCAGATCTTCAAGGCTTTGCGCATCACCCTTGCGGGCCTGCACGATCATGTCATAGGGCGCGCCCACAAGGGTGCGGCTGACCGCCGACCAATACAGCGCGAACACGATCCAGAACCACAGCGAGGAAAAGGACCGCATGTTGATCATGCTGAAGATATTCTCGATCACGATCAATTTGCCTGTATCCCTGCCTGTATCGCGTTTCACCTTGCGCGCGCCTTAAATGCAACGCCACGCGCCCCGGTGCAAGCGCCCATGGGCAAGACCCCGTTCACCGCGCATGCTACCGCTATCATGCCAAGATTGCGCTAACGCCTTAAAATCGGTCAGGTTTCGCCCTTTTTTGCACGGTTGGCTCTGGCTATAGACAGGCAAGAGAGCAGCCAAGGCGGAGTGCGCGACATGACCATCACCATCGGAATCAACGGGTTTGGGCGGATCGGACGCTGCACGCTTGCCCATATTGCCGAGGCCGCGCGCAATGATGTCGAAGTCGTCAAGATCAACGCGACCGGCCCGATCGAGACGAATGCGCATCTGCTGAAATACGATTCCGTGCACGGGCGTTTTCCCGGTACGATCCGGGTCGAGGGCGACACGCTGGATCTGGGTCGCGGGCCGATCCGGGTGATGTCGACCTATGATCCGCTGGAACTGGACTGGGAAGGGGTCGATGTGGTGCTGGAATGCACTGGCAAGTTCAATGACCGCGACCGCGCCGCCGTGCATCTGGGACGCGGTGCGTCGCGCGTGCTGGTATCGGCCCCGGCAAAGCGGGCGGATGCAACCATTGTCTACGGTGTGAACCATCGCAGCTTGCGGTCCGAACATCTGGTCGTGTCAAACGGCTCTTGCACGACGAATTGTCTGGCCCCGCTGGCAAAGGTGCTGAATGACAGGATAGGCATTGAATCGGGCATCATGACCACTGTGCACAGCTATACCGGCGATCAACCGACGCTGGACCGCCGCCACAAGGACCTGTACCGCGCCCGCGCCGCTGCCATGGCGATGATCCCCACCTCGACCGGGGCGGCCAAGGCACTGGGCGAGGTGCTGCCCGAACTGGCCGGCAAGCTGGATGGCACAGCCCTGCGCGTGCCCACCCCCAATGTCAGTGCCGTTGATCTGACCTTTCAGGCCGCGCGCGATGTGACTGTGGACGATGTGAACGCAGTGGTACGCGAAGCCGCTGCCGGGTCGATGGGGGCCGTGCTGGCCTATGACCCAGAGCCCAAGGTCTCGGTCGATTTCAATCATACGACACATTCCTCGATCTTCGCGCCTGAACAGACCAAGGTTGTGGGGCGCACTGTACGGGTGCTGGCGTGGTATGACAATGAATGGGGCTTTTCGTGCCGCATGGCCGATGTCGCCGCCGCGATGGGGCGGCTCATTCACTGACGACATCAAGGGAGGAAGCGCGGCAGGCCGCACCAAAAGGTGCGGCCTTTGGGTTTCGGTGCAAGGCGGGGTTTTCAGACATACCGCTTCCGGGCACAGGGGCGCACAGGGGCGCACAGGACCGCACAGCGTCGCGTCGCGCTATGGCGATGCGCAGAGGGCCAAAGCCCTTTGGTCCACGCGAGGGGTGCCCCGTTCATCCGTCTGCCAAGGACTCCCAGCCGCCCCCGCCTGCGCCAACCTGTCCCCTTTCACCCGCACCCTGCACCGGCTATACATGCATAAAATCAAAGAGGTTCATGTATGCTCAAGCTCCTGCCCGCGCTGGCCCTGATGCTGCTCGCAATCTACCCTGCCGCCGCACAGCAAATCTACACGGCGCAGCCTTCGGCCCAGCAATTACAGGACGCGCCGGTCCTGCTGGTCGATATTCGCCAGCCCCATGAATGGGTCGAGACGGGTGTGCTGCCCAATGCACTGCTGCTGCCGTTCGATGACCCCGACAGCTTTCTGCACGCGTTGCGCCCGCATCTGCAACCGGGCCAGCCAGTGGCGCTGATCTGCCGGACCGGCAACCGCACCGCCCGTGCCGCGCAGCTTGTGGCGGCGGACCTGTCGGTGCCCGTGGTGGACGTGGCAGGGGGCATGTTCCGGCTGATGGGCGCGGGCTATCAGCCGCAGACACCGACGCGCGCGCAAGGGTGCACCATCTGCTGATGCCACTTGTCTGAACGGCGATATCTGCCAGACCAACCGCCAATCCGCGGCGCCGGACGCCGCGCGGCGCGGTCCGGTTTGCATCCGCGTCCAAGCGCCCTAAGCTGACAGGGAGGACAACAGGCAAGCGCACCGCGCAACCCTGTAGACGGAAGGAGACAACATCATGCCCTCTCATGCCTCGCGCCGGTTGGTTCTGCTGGGCGCGGCTTCGGCCCTGATGGCCAGTTGCGCCCCGACACCTTCGGCCAATCCCCTGCCACGCGCGACGCGCAACGCATTGCGCATTTCCGACATCACGGTCGAGACAGGCGGCACCGCCTTTGTCAACCGCGCCGCCGCCGACCGGGCCAGTTCGCTGGCACCTGATCTGCGTCAGGCGCTGTTGCGTGAATTCGCCGACCGCATCTCTGATGACGGGGTGCGTGTGGTCGTTGAAATCTCGCAACTGAATGTCGCGGGCGGCACGGCCACCGCGACAGGGCGCGATCAATCGCGCCTGCAAGGGGCCGTGCGCGTGGTCCAGACGGATGGCAGCGTTCTTGCCAGTTACACGATCATCGCGGTCGCCGGCGCCGCGCGCGAAACGCGCACCGGCACTGTGGTCGGGTCGGTCATCAACACCGCCAGCGGGTTCTATCGCGCGCTGATCGATCAGTTTTCGTTGCAAACCCGCGAAGACATGCTGGGGGCCTACCTGCCAGGCGAACGTCAGGCGCGCCGGATTGGCGGGGCATTGTCCAACTGACGGCGGCCTGCGCGCGCTGCGCTTTCGAAACACCGCAGAAATTGCCCATCTCGCCTGAAATGTGAGCGCTCACATATGCAAATCCTGCAAGTCGGGCTTGCATCTGTGTCGCTTGTGCTGCGTTGCAGCATGCCCCATCTTCCATCTCAAGACACACCCGCAAGATGGAGGCTCACATGCCCGCAATCCTGACACGAATCCAGACCCGCCTGCGCCAGCGCGCCGCCTATGCCCGCACTGTGGCAGAACTGCGCGCCATGCCGCTTGACGTTGCCATTGACCTTGATATCTACCCGCCAGACGCGGAAAAACTGGCCGCCCAGGCTGTTTACGGTCGCTGATTGCCATATTTCTGCGCCAGTGCCTGACGGATCACGGGCGAGACAAAATTCGACACATCGCCCCCCAACCGCGCGATTTCCTTGACCAGCTTTGACGCGATCGCCTGATGACGGGCCTCTGCCATCAGGAAAACAGTCTCGATCTGGTCATTCATCGCGCGGTTCATACCAACCATCTGGAATTCATACTCGAAATCCGTCACTGCGCGCAGCCCGCGTATGATGATCGAGGCGCCGACTTCCTGCGCGCAATCGATCAGCAGGTTCTCGAACGGATGCGCCACGATCTCGACACCCGTGCGCGCGCGCAATTCGGCGACTTCGGCCTCGATCATGTCCACACGCTCTTCCAGCGTGAACAGCGGCCCCTTGTCCCGGTTGATCGCCACCCCGATCACCAGCCGGTCCACGAGTTGTGTCGCCCGCGTGATGATGTCGCGATGCCCGAGTGTCAGCGGGTCAAATGTCCCTGGATATAGCCCGATGCGCATGCCGCCCCCGTCCTGATGTTTCGGGCACGCAACAATATTGCGCGACAAGATGCAAGCCCAACCTGCCCGCTCAATAACCCATGATCATGCCGGTCAGCGCATCCTTTTCGAGTTCCAGTTCGGCCAGTTTCGCCGCAACCACGTCACCGATGGAAATCAGCCCGATCATCTTGCCCTCCTCCATGACCGGCAAGTGGCGAAACCGCTTGCTCGTCATGGTCTGCAGCACCAGATCGGTCTTGTCATCGGGGTTGCAGCCAAAGACATTGCGCGTCATCGCGGATTCGACCTTGTCCTCCAGACAGACAGCACCGCGCCGCGCGATCTCGCGCACGATGTCGCGCTCGGACAGGATACCCGCGACCGTCTCGCCATCGACCGAGGCCACCACTGCCCCGATACGCTTTTCCGCCAGTAGCTGCGCAGCATCGGCCAGACTGGCGTCCGGGGAAATGGTAATCACCCCCCCTTGCGGTTTCGACCGGATGATCTGACTGACGAGCATGCCCCTGCCTCCCTGCACATGACAACGCGACCATGGGGTCGCGACCTATGCTGTCAGCGTCGGACAGGCAGGGGCCTGCTGTCAAGCAATATCCAACACATCAAGTCTGGCTGGCGGCGATCGCCGCCTCGAACTCGCGGCATAACAGGGCGATGTCCTCGACCCCGACCGAGATGCGAAAGAACCCTTCGCTGATCCCCAGTGCCGCGCGTCCTTCGGCCCCCAGTCCGCGATGCGATGAACTGGCCGGATGCGACAACGTGGTGCCGATATCGCCCAAGGTTGGCGCAAAGGCAATGTTGGGGGCCGCGCGGGTCAGCCGGTTTGCCGCCGCGCGTCCGCCCTCGATCTCGAAACTGACCATATGCCCGCCGCGCGCGCCCAGCAGACCCACGGCACGGTTGTGGTCCGGATGATCGCTGCGCGTCGGGTAGAGCACGCGTCGTACTCCCGGCAGGCCCGCCAGATGCGCCGCCAGCGCCTCGGCATTCGCCTCGGACCGGTCATAGCGCAACTCGAAGGAATAGAGCCCCCGCTCGGCCAGCCAGCAATCGAACGGGCTGGGGGTCATGCCCGTGGTGACGGCAAAATCATAGATCGCCTTCATCAGCGCGGGGTCGCGCGCGGCCACATAACCCAGCGTTGCATCCGAATGCCCGGCGAGGATCTTCGTGACCGAATGAATCACCACATCCGCCCCATGCGCAAAGGGCTGAAACCCGCGCGGTGTGGTGAACGTGTTGTCGATCACCAGCAGGATGCCGCGCGCCCGCGCCAGTTCTGCGATCCCGGCAATATCCGCCACCCGCAAGGTCGGGTTCGAGACGACCTCCAGCAGGATCAGACGCGTTTCGGGTCGGATTGCCGCCTCGAACGCGGCCAGATCGGTCGGGTCCGCCAGCGCTGTCGCCACCCCAAGACGCGGCAGATCCTCGCGCATCAGCCGCAATGAGCGCCCATAAAGCTGGTCGCCGCCCAGCACATGATCGCCTGCGCGCGTCACCCCCATCAGCACCGCCGCCACCGCCGCCATGCCAGAGCCCAGCACCAGCCCCCCGCTCACCCCTTCCATGCTGTCGATCTTGCGCGCCAGCACATCGGCATTCGGGTGGCCTTCGCGCGCATAGGTATAGCCCTGCAAGCGCCCCTCATATTGCGCATCCAGCGTATCAGGGTCGGGCGAGGCATAGACCACCGACGGCTGAATCGGGGTGCCGACGGGCCGCGAGGCACTCTCGGGCCAGGGCATGCGGCGCACCAGCGATGGGATGTCTGACATTTCAAACCCTTTCCAGTCTTGTGCAGGACAGCCAGAGCCGACTCTCCTGTCTGAGGTTTCATCTTTGCAAAAATATCCCGGGGGGGCGAGGGGGGCAGAGCCCCCCCACTCCGTCAACCGGCCCGGATATCACCTATCAGCCTTGTCGCCCTGCCACCAGCCGCGCATGTTCCTGTATTGCGAACCGGTCCGTCATTCCCGCCACATAATCCGCCACAATCCGGGCCAGTGCTGTCTCGCCCTGCGCCGCGTCGACATCGCGGCGCCACTCGGCAGGCAGCAATTCGGGCCGCGCCATGAACAGCGGGAACAGATCGCGCACCATCGCCGTCACCTGCGCGCGCATCGCCACGACCGAGGGCGCGCGATACATGCGCGTGAACAGGAACTGTCGGATCACCTTCAATTCGCGGAACAGCCGGTCTGAAAACCGGATAATGGTGACGCGCAGATCGCGGATATCCTGCGCGGTCGTCAGATCGGCCGGTCCCAGCCGCGTGCCCGCCACCAGCAGCACATCCTCGACCATCACGCCAAAGACGCGGCGCAGCGCTTCATGCCTGCGCCGCATCGGCTCCAGCCCCGGATAGAGGCGGTCCACCGCAGCAAAGGCAGGGCCCGTGATGGGCAGTTCCATCAGGTCCTCTTCGGTGAACAGCCCCGACCGCAGACCATCATGCAGGTCATGGTGGTTATAGGCGATATCATCGGCAATCGCGGCCACCTGTGCCTCAGCGCTGGCAAAGCCATGCAATTCCAGATCGAACGCCGCGTTGCACTCTACCAGCGCATAAGGCAGCGTCTCGCCCTTCAGGGGCTGCCCGTTCCGGTCGGTTACCGGCCCGTTATGCTTGGCGATCCCTTCCAGCGTTTCCCATGTCAGGTTCAGCCCGTCAAAATCGGCATAATGCCGCTCCAGCGAGGTAACAATGCGCAGCGCCTGCGCGTTATGATCAAACCCGCCATAGGGGGCCATCAATTCGCATAATGCATCCTCCCCGGTATGGCCAAAGGGCGGATGCCCCAGATCATGCGCCAGTGCGATCGCCTCGGCCAGATCCGTGTTCAGCCCCAGCGCGCCCGCCAGCGTCCGCGCGACCTGCGCCACCTCGATGCTATGGGTCAGGCGGGTGCGGTAGTAGTCGCCCTCATGTTCGATAAAGACCTGAGTCTTGTGCTTGAGGCGGCGAAACGCCGATGAATGGATGATCCGGTCGCGGTCGCGCTGAAAGGGCGAGCGAAAGGTGCTCATCGCCTCCGGGTGCAGACGCCCGCGCGAGTCTTCGGGCTGGGTTGCATAGGGTTTGAGCATTGCCGCTCCCTTCTTCTTGCCGATTGGCGTGTCCCGGCTTATATCAGAGCAAAGCACTCAGAAATAAGGTCCTGCCTCATGACCCTCACTCTGCCTCCGCGCGTCAGCGACCGCGCCTTCAAGCGTCTGGCCGAAATCGCCGAAGATAGCGGCGAGGTCAAGGCATTGCGCATCGCAGTCGATGGTGGCGGCTGTTCCGGCTTTCAATATGACATCCGTTTTGATGACCCCGCCCCGGATGATCTGGTGTTGCAACAGAACGGGTACAAGGTGCTGATCGACCCGGTGTCGCTGCCCTTTCTGGAAAATGCAGTGATCGATTTCACCGAAGAACTGATCGGCGCGCGGTTCGTGATCGAGAACCCCAATGCCACGTCCAGTTGCGGCTGCGGCATCAGCTTTTCGATGTAGGCCCCAGCCCATATGGACCCGACGGAACGCCCCATTCGCGGGCGCATACGGAAAATTTAGCTCCCGAAACGCGGTCTTTTGTTGAAATCAGGCGGCACCTGCGCCAAGTCTGCGGTGTATTTCAGCAGGAGCGCCGCCCGTGACCCCCGACGCAATTACCTCCAGCTACCGCCGCTGGGCCCCGATTTACGACATGACCTTTGGCCGCATCACCCATGCCGGGCGACGCCACGCCACCCATGTTGTCAACCAGTCCGGTGGCCGGGTGCTGGAAGTGGGGGTCGGAACCGGGCTGGCGTTGCCCTATTACGCACCGGAAATAGAGGTGACGGGGATCGATTTTTCCGACGAGATGCTGGAGCGCGCGCGCGCCAAGGTCGCCGAGGAAAACCTGTCGCATGTCACGGAACTACGCCAGATGGACGCGCGCGCGCTGGATTTTCCCGATGCCAGTTTCGACACGGTCGTGGCGATGCACCTGATCTCGGTCGTGCCCGACCCCGAGCAGGTCATGGCCGAAATGGCGCGCGTGTGCAAACCCGGAGGGCAGATACTTGTGGTCAACCACTTTGCGCGTGACGAAGGCTGGCTGGCATGGCTGGAGCGGAAATTCGCGCCGTTGGCCAACTGGATCGGCTGGCATTCGAATTTCCCCAAGGACCGGATCATGGGCGTCGAGGCGCTGCGCCTGACCGAGGAAAGGTCCCTGACCGCGCTGGGTCTGTTCACCTATCTGCGGCTGGAAAAGGCCGCCTGAGCAGGGCGCGATGCGTTGGTTCCGGGACGGACGCCGGGCAAAGCCCGGCGCCTGTTTCCGGTGCAGGTAGAGACCCTATTTATACGCAACAATCTGACCAGCGTTCAGCCGGATCATGTAATTGTTCAACTCGCGCTTAACGATCGGCATCAGGAAATACAGCGCGATGATGTTTACGATTGCCATCGCGAACAGTGCCGCATCCGAAAAGTCGATCACCGCATCAAGGCTCGACACAGCCCCGATGAACACAAAGACACAGAAGATGACCTTGAAGGTCATTTCCTTCGCGGCCCCCTCGCCAAACATGTAGGTCCAGGATTTCATGCCGTAATAGGACCATGTGATCATGGTCGAAAAGGCAAACAGGAACACCGCAAGTGACAGTGCATAAGGTGCCCAGCCGAACACGGACCCAAAGGCCGCCGACGTGATCGGCACACCGCCCGTGGCACCGGATGCCGTGGCAATGCGCCCGGCCTCGTTCAGCACATAACGTCCTGTCTCGGCGTCAATCAGCAATTGCTGGGTGATGATGATGACCAGCGCCGTCATGGTGCAGATGATGACCGTGTCGATGAACGGTTCCAGAAGCGACACGAAGCCTTCGGTGATCGGCTCTTTGGTGCGCACGGCAGAGTGCGCGATAGCCGCCGACCCGATGCCCGCCTCGTTCGAGAAGGCCGCGCGCCGAAAGCCCTGAATGATCGCGCCAATCATGCCGCCGACAATGCCGGTGTCGGTGAACGCTCCGCGAAAGATCTCGCCAAAGGCCCAAAGGATCATGTCGGCATTCATCAGCAGGATCAGCATCCCCACAAGGAAATAGCCGATCCCCATGAAGGGCACGACCTTTTCCGTCACCCGCGCAATGGATTTGATCCCCCCGATGATGACACCAAAGACGATCCCCGACAGCACCAGCCCCGTAACCCAGGTCGGGATGCCCAGCACGCTTTGCACCTGAGATGCCGCCTGATTGGCCTGAAACATGTTCCCGCCCCCCAGCGCGCCCAGCACGCAGAAGATCGAGAACATCACCGCCATGAAACCGCCCAGGGGCAGGCCACGTTCGGCAAAGCCTTTCTTGATGTAATACATCGGCCCGCCTGACACGGTGCCATCCGGGTATTCATTCCGGTATTTCACCCCCAAGGTGCATTCGGTGAACTTGGACGCCATGCCCAGAAGCCCGGCAAGGATCATCCAGAACGTGGCCCCTGCCCCACCAATCGACACGGCAACCGCAACGCCCGCGATATTTCCCAGACCGACAGTGCCCGAAAGTGCAGCGGTAAGCGCCTGAAAATGGCTGACTTCGCCCGCGTCGCGCGGGTCGGAATACTTGCCGCGTACGATCTGTAGCGCGTGACCAAAGGCGCGGAACTGCACAAACCCGAAATACAGGGTAAAGACCACCGCCCCGATGACCAGCCAGCCCACGATCCACGGGATCTGGGTGCCGGGCAGGTTGGCAAAGATCAGATTGACGAACCAGCCAGTCGAGGCCGCGAACACGGAATCCACTGTCTCGGCAAAATTGGCATGTGCCGGGGCTGCCAGCAGCAGCGTTGCGGCGAAAGCCGCGAAAAGACGTTTCATTATGCTTTCTCCAGCCAAGGCTTATGGAACAATGGTGCAGGGCACCGGGGCAACCTGCGCGAGTGTGACGGACACCGACCCGAAGAGCCGTGCCTGAAAGGGGGACTCGCCCGTGCGACCAATGATGATCTGCGTGGCCTTGAATTCCTCGGCCAGTGCGCACAGCGTTTCGGCGACATGGCCATAGCGCACCACGGCGTCCACTTCGAGCCCGTCAGCCGCAAGCCTGTCCTTTACCGGGTTCAGGATCACGGTCTCGGCGCGCCCGACTTCCTCGGTGCGCCGCTTGTGGCGCTCAGCCACTTCCTCGGCGGTCAGAAACGAATAAGGGGACCATTCAAGAACATGCGCCAGAAGCAGACGCGCGCCTGAGGCGCGCGCCCGTTCGGCCCCATAGGACAGCGCGCGATTGCTCGCGTCGCTGCCGTCAAAGGCAATCAAGACAATATGTGACATGCGTTCCTCCTGTTGGGCCTTCCGCAAGGAAGGTGCGACAAAAGTAGCATGTCCGGTTATGGTTTTTCTTCGGAATGCATTTACACTTGCGAAGATTCTTGCAAATTAGTGGCCTTCAGAGGCATATTTTTAGAAGTTTATTGCGTCGATAGCGACCTTATCATCCATTCCTTCAGCCTTTCAGGAAAGCAAGCGTTGTGATCCGGCTATCTGATACCCGCCATGGGCCGCAAACAGTCCATGCTCGGGGCTTGCCCCCCAAGAGCCTGTGACCTAAAC
>SKRW01000116.1 GCA_007118295.1 Paracoccaceae bacterium
ACGGATTATCCGACCTTGCTGTCACAATACGAGGCGATGCGTGTCGATGTCGAATTCGCGGCCGAAGCCTATCGCGCCGCCCTTGCCGCGCTTGGGGTGGCCCGCACGCAGGCGGCGCGCCAACAACTGTATCTGGCGATCTTTGTGCAGCCGACACTTGCGCAACAGGCGCTCTACCCGAAAGTGGCGCAACTCATCGCGTTGACCGCCTTCTTCGCCCTGATGCTGTGGTCCGTGCTGGCGCTGGTCTATTACTCGCTGCGCGACCGGGGCTAGGCCAGATGATAAGGCTTGAGAATCTGTCCAAGCGGTTCGCGCTGCGCGACGGCACGTATTCCGTGTTCGAGGGGCTGTCGCTGAGCCTGCCATCCGGGCGTTCGCTGGGGCTTTTGGGACGGAACGGTTCGGGCAAGTCGACACTGCTGCAACTGATTGCCGGAACGATGCGCCCCAGTGGCGGGCGCGTGATCCGGTCGCGCAGTGTCTCGTGGCCGGTCGGCCATGCAAACAGCTTTCACCCTGAGATGACGGGCCTGCAGAACACCCGCTTTCTGGCCCGGGTCTATGGGGTGGACAGCGATACGCTTGCAGATTTCGTTGAGGATTTTGCCAGCATCGGACCCCATTTCCATCTGCCACTGCGCACCTATTCCAATGGGATGAAATCGCGCCTGTCCTTCGGGGTCGCAATGGGCATCCCGTTCCAGACATATCTGATCGACGAGGTGACAGGGGCAGGAGACAAGGCGTTCCGCAAGCGCAGCCGCGCAGTTTTCAAGGCGCGGATGGCACAGTCCGATGCGATCATGATCTCGCATTCCATGTCTGACATGCGCGCATTCTGTGACGGCGGCCTTGTGCTGGATGACGGCAGGCTGGAACATTATGAAACGATAGAACAGGCCATCGCGCGACATGAGGCGCTGTTGAATCTGGCCTGACACATGCGCAAGGGAAAACCCGCGACGCCCGAACTGACGGCGCATTGGCCATGGAGCAACACGCCAAGCGCAATACCCGTGCGACGGTCGCTGCGAAAGCGCGCGCCTCACCTGTCTGCTTGTGTTCTTGCCATCCCTGGTGCCAGGTCGTTCAAGCTGGCGGGGCAGGGATGGTTCTTACATCGGGTGCACAAAGGGGGCGGGCTGTCTGTGATCGGTAAAGGCATCCAGCAAATGGTCGGCCACGTCGAACGCGCGCCGGATTGCGACATCCATGTCCAGATAGGCATAGTTGCCCAGACGCCCGGCAAAGGTCACCCCCGCTGTCTGCCGGGCAAGCGCCACATACCGACCCAGAAGCGCCTTGTCGTCCAGCAGCCGGACGGGATAGTACGGGATGTCATCCGGCCCGGCGGTGGCACTGTATTCGCGCGTGATGACCGAGCGTGCGAACCGGTCTGCCTCCCACGGGGCAAAATACATATGCTCGGTGATGCGGGTAAAGGGCACATTCTCGTCGCAGTAATTCATCACGGCTGTGCCCTGGCACGGGGCTGGCACGACCTCGTGCTCGAATTGCAGGGTCCGGTAGCCAAGCCGTCCCAGACGGTGACGGAAAAACCTGTCCAGCGGGCCTGTATAGACGGTATGGGCGTACTCGGCTAAATCGAACTCCTCGGCCCGTGCCTGCTTGTGGACTGTGATCCCCGGATGGTCGAGGATCGAGCAGACAGCCGCAGTATAGCCTGCGCGCGGAATGCCCTGATGACGATGAAAGAAGTAGTTGTCGTCATAGGTATAGCGCAGGGGCAGACGATTCAGGATAGCCGCTGGCAGGCGGGCGGGCGCGACGCCCCATTGTTTGCGCGTGTAGCCCTTGAAAAAAGCCTGATACAACTCCGGCCCGATAAAACGCAGGGCCTGATCCTCAAAGGAAAGGGGCTCTTGTGGTGCTGTCGATGCGCGCATGCCGATGAAGTGCCGGGCCTCTGCCGGAGAGAGTGCCAGCCCGAAGAACTGGTTGATGGTATGCAGGTTGACCGGCAGCGCGTAAACCTGTGCGCCCACGCGCGCCTTCACCTGATGGCGGTAGGGCATCATTTCGCAATGCCGGGTGATAAACTCCCAGACCTGCGCGTCGTCCGTGTGAAAGATATGCGGCCCATAGACATGCATCATCACGCCCGTATCCGGGTCGCGGGCCGTGTGGCAGTTTCCACCAACATGGCCCCGCTCATCGATGACAACCATGCGATGACCGCGTTCGGCCAGTTTGCGCGCAATGACTGCGCCCGAAAACCCCGCGCCCACCACCAGTATCGTCTTGCCTTGTGGCATCCGGCCTGCACCTGCCATGCGATCTGAGTCCCTCGCCATGATGACAAGCACCAGTTGAGAATTGATTAATGCGCGGTGGTGGCCAGATATCGACCAAGACCGCGTGGCGTGGGCGCATGCGGGCTGTCTGGTCCCGTGGTGACACGCGAATGTCATGTCAGCCTTCGCCACTTCGCAATCCTTTTGCCCGATATCTGTGGCAAGATGCTGGTCTGTGGTGTTTTGCAACATGCTCGTTCAACCCTTGCGTGTTGTTCGCCTTTTCATGCATCATCGCATCCTGTGGTAGGGCGGCGTTGATGGCACAAGGGAATAGGGCCTTGCGCGCCAGCGTGGCAGATTGCATCACCTGCCGCGCGCAAATACCCGCGACGCGTCCGGGACGGAGGATCGGAGGTGCTTGACTGTCTGCCATACGACACCCCGCATCCAATGGTGTTCCTCGCCATTGCCCTTTGCCTGGGGCTTGCTCTGGTCATGGCCTGGGTCGCGAGGCAGCGGTATTTCAGTGGCAAGGCGATGTTCCTCATAGCGCTTGCAGGCATGATCTACTGGCTGTGCCTTTCGGCGCTCGAAAACTGGGTTTCAGGCGAAACCTGCAAACTGGCCAGCGCCAAGGCCGCCTGGCCCGGAATTGCACTGACACCGATTGCGATCTGTTTTTTCCTGTATGACTACTCGTTTGGGCGCGACAGTCTACGCTATCGCTGGAAGGTGGCGGTCATCACGCTGGCACCTGTCGCAATCTCGGTTCTGGCGCTGACGAATTCCACGCATTGGCTCTTTTATCGCGCCAGTTCGCGGTTGATCGAGCTTGGCGAGCGGAGTGCGATCCTGTTCGACCATGGCCCCTTGTTCTATGCGGCTGCGCTCTTTCTCTACATCTTCCAGTTTGCGGCCCTCGCGATCCTGTTCCGGGGGGTTATCACTGCGCAGCCCGCCTATCGGGCGTTTTTCCTGATGTGGCTGTCGATGATGCTGGTGCCGACTGTGGTCAATCTGGGCTACATTTTCGGGGGCATCACATGGGCCGGCATGGACCCGACCCCCTACAGTTTTTCGATCGCGCTGCTGGTCTTTGCATGGCTGATCTTCAACGACAGGTTCTTTGATATCAACGTGATCGCAAAGGATCTGCTGTTCTTTGGCACGCCCAACGCGATTATCGTGCTTAATGGTCAGACCAAGGTCATCGCGTCCAATCCTGTTGCGCAGAAGCGACTGCGCGTATCGCCAGATAAGACAGGGGCGTCAGCGGACCACTGGCCGGGGCTTGGTACGATCCGTGTCGCACTTGGCGAAGGTGCGCCCCTGCCCAAGATGCTGTCAGGTCATGACCGCAGCTACGAGGTAGAAGTTGTCCCCATACACAAACCCCTTGGTTTGACAGATACACCGCTTGGCTGGGTGATCGTGTTGCGTGACATCACGGACCGGTTGAAACTGGAGCGCAGTCTTGCAACCGAGCGGGACTATCTCTCGCAAATCATGGCAACCTCGATTTCTGGCTTTCTCACATTCGACACGGCCGGGAAATTCGTCTTTGCCAATGCAGAGGCTGAGCGTGTGTTAGGGCAGACAAGCGCCCAGATGACAGCGCGCAGGCATGACGACCCCGCCTGGAATTTCGAGTCTCCCGAAGGCCTGCCGATCGACCCGGCAGATTTGCCGACGACTCAGGTTCTGGAAACCGGACAATCGGTGCGGGATGTGCGGCTGGGCGTGCGCAGGCCTGATGGCGAGCTTCGGTATTTGTCGATCAATGCGGCCTCTGTGTCGCACAAGGATGGTGCTGCGGGGATCGTCTGCGCGCTGAGTGATATCACCAGCGCGCTCGCTGACGCAGAGGAACTGGAACTCGCGCGGGATCGTGCCGAAGACGCGAACCGGACCAAGTCGCAGTTTCTTGCGAATATGAGTCACGAACTGCGCACTCCACTCAACGGTGTGCTGGGCCTTGCCTCGGCACTCGAAGGCAAGCTGGAGGACCCCGAGTTGCAGCGCCTTGCGGCGACCATTCGCGAGAGTGGCGATGAATTGCTCAATATCCTGAATGATATCCTCGATATGTCCAAGATCGAGGCAGGCAAGCTTGTTCTGGACAAAGTGGCGTTTGTTCCCGCCGATCTGGTTGCCCGTGCCGATGCGCTGCACGGCCTTCGCGCTGCGGAAAAGGGGCTGTCGCTGACGATGCATGCAGATGAAGGCAGCACCACACCGCGGCTGGGCGATCCGCACCGCCTGCTGCAGATTCTGCATAACCTGATCAGCAACGCGGTCAAGTTTACCGAGGTCGGCAGCGTCACCGTGCGTGTCACCGCAACGTCCGACAGCTTGCTTGTCATTGATGTCGCCGATACGGGTATCGGGATGCAACCAGAGCAAATTGTGCGGCTTTACAACGAGTTCGAGCAGGGCGATGGCAGCGTTGCCCGTCGTTTCGGCGGGACGGGGCTTGGCATGGCGATTACGCGAAAGCTCGTCGGACAGATGGCAGGCGAAATCGACGTGCATAGCATACCGGGGCAGGGGAGCCGTTTCACGGTGCGCCTG
>SKRW01000292.1 GCA_007118295.1 Paracoccaceae bacterium
CCAAAACGTGTTACAACAGAGCTTCGCCTGAACAGGAGACTCGGGGACGGTAACTCATTGAAAATTATAGCATCCAAAAACTGTAGATGGTGAATTTACCCAATTTGCTGTCGAACTTCGGAGATCAGGGGTTGGCGCGGAACAGATGGACCGTTTGCCGCTCACGGAACACTCACATAATCGATCTGTGCCAACTAGGCAAACAGCCGTGCCGGACCAAAGCCGCGACGGTTGACACCTTGAAATGCGGTCCAGCCCGCGCTGCCCGCATCGGCTTTGGCCATGGCCCTTGCCGCTGTCTGGTCTTCGTGACCCATGCGATTGTGCTGAAAGGTGATAAAACAGGCGGTCACAGGTCGCAGTCCATCTGCGTTGACACGGCTCATTCGGGTCAGATCTGGAAACTCCTGACGCCTGCGTACCGTTGACGCGTTTCACAAGCACCGGGCCAGCCAGATAGTCGGCATCACCCGGAGAATGCTGACCCGTCAGTCAAGCGCATCATGTCCGATACTCTCGCAACCCGACAGATCAGAACCCGCCTTGCCGGGCAACTCTTTCTGCAGGCCCCGCAAAGCGCCGCGCAGCCCCTCTTCCAGCACAGGGTGATAGAATGGCATCGCCAGCATCTCGGACACTGTCAAGCTGCGCTCGATGGCAAGGGCCAGCAGATGAGCAAGGTGTTCGGCTGCGGGTACGCACATTTCGGCACCGAGAATCTGGCCGCCCGGTGTTTCGGCGTGGATGCGCAACACGCCTTCGGCCTGCGCCTTTATCCGGGCGCGGCCCTGTCTGGAGAAGTCCGCATCGGCGGTGACAATGCGCCGGTTCTGAAGCGCCGAGAGCGGCTGGCCGACCCGTGCGACCTGCGGCGACGCGAACACGATGGACAGCGGCGTGCGGCGGCAATGGGGCTGACCCTGCGCATCCGGGGCCGCATTGCGGCCTGCGATATGCCCGTCATCTGCGGCTTCGTGTTGCAGGGCGCGGTATGCATTCGCATCACCCGCAAGAAACACCGGCAGATCGCCGATACGCAGGGTGGTCGGATCAAGCTGGGGCTGGCCCTCGTCATCGAGGGGCACGCCCAGCGCATCCAGCCCCAGATCATCGACATTTGGACTCCGCCCCATGGCCGCCAGCAGGGCATCGGCTTCGAAGGGGGCGCCCGCCCCTGTCACGCGGATGGCGCCGTTGCGCGCCTCCAGTTCTGCAGGCGCACCCAGATACAGCGCCATTTCCCTTATCAGCAACGGATGAAAGGCCGCCAGCACCTGCGCGTCGTCTATACCTGCAAGCCCGTCGGCGGCATCGAACCCCGCGACCGTGATGCCCAGTCGCGCCAACGCCTGCGCCATCTCGACCCCGATCGCTCCCATGCCGATCACCGCGATGCGGCGCGGCAGGTCCGTCTGATCGAACAAGCTGTCCGTTGTCAGGATGCGATCCCCGAATGCAGCCCATGCCTTCGGCACGAAAGGGCGACTGCCGGGTGCCAGTATGATCGCGCGGGCCTTGATCTGGGTGCCATTCACCACGATGCAATCCGGCCCCAGCAGCCGCGCGCGCCCTGAAATCGCACGCTCCCCAAGCGTTGACGGCACCGATTCCGGCCCCGCCACGAAACTGTCACGCAGCTTGCGCACATGGGCCAGCACAGCCGGGATATCGGCGCACAACGCGTCTGTTCCGCGTATCCCGAAGCTGTCCATCGCATGACGGCGGTGCAAGGTATTGGCCACCTCGATCAGGGCCTTGGAGGGCATGCAGCCACTGGCGGCACAGGTTGTGCCCCAATGCCCGTCATTGATCAGCAGGAAATCCTCGGTATAGCGGCGCACCTCGCGCAGCGCCGACAGCCCCGCCGTGCCCGCGCCCACGATGATTGTATCGACCTTCATCATTCCGGGTGCCCTTGTCTGTTAGCTGTGTTCATCGCTGCCCATCGGTCAAGCTGGTGGAAACTGCTGGTCATCCGCGCCTTGCGCCAGCATTGCGACCAGACCGGCAACGGCAAGCAGAAGACCCAACACCAGCCCATACATTCCGCCCTCCGCTGCTTCGCTTCGGTATCGCCAACTGCTGTTGACCTGCGCGCCCGATATAAACACGTTGTTTGATAGAGTGCCACCGGATGTCCAAGGCTGGGTGCTGTGCATTCTGGTCGGCCTCGCGGTGTTTGCACTGGTGGAGGGCGCGACGATGCTGCGGTGTCAGGGCTGTTTTCCCTTCACCTCTGATACGAAAGGGCCTCTGGCGAGCGCAGGGGAAAGGAGATTGACATGCCGGATAACGCAGGGCAGCGGGCAGACCTGCACCGAATGGTGATGCAGGACCACATGTGCCCCTTTGGGCTGAAAACACGCGATCTGCTCAGGCGCGAAGGGTATGAGGTTGCGGACCACCCCTTGACATCGCGCGCCGAGGTTGAGGAGTTCAAGGCCCGCAACGATGTGGAAACCACACCGCAAGTGTTCATCGAGGGCAAGCGCATCGGCGGCTATGAGGACGTACTTCAGTTTCTTGGCAAGGAGGTCGCGGACAAGGATGCCGTCACATATGCGCCGGTCATCGCCCTGTTCGCGATGGCGGCCGCGATGGCACTGGCCACCAGTTGGGCCAGTTATGGCAGCTTTGTGACCGTTGCTGCGGCGGAATGGTTCATCGCCATGTCCATGTGCCTGCTCGCATTGCAGAAACTCAAGGATCTGGACAGCTTTGCGACCATGTTCCTGAACTATGACCTGCTGGCGCAGCGCTGGGTCCGCTATGGTTATGTCTACCCTTTCGCCGAGGGGCTGGCAGGTGTTCTGATGGTCGCGGGGGCGCTGATGTGGCTGTCGATCCCGGTTGCGCTGTTCATCGGCACTGTGGGGGCGGTTTCGGTCTTCAAGGCCGTGTATATCGACCGGCGCGAGTTGAAATGCGCCTGCGTCGGCGGTGACAGCAATGTGCCGCTTGGGTTCGTGTCGCTGACAGAAAACCTGATGATGATCGGCATGGCGCTGTGGATGCTGTTCAAACCCGCCGGTGTGGGAATTGGTGTCTAACATGGCCGCTTCCCGCGCGAGGTTCCTGGCAAGGGTTTCACCCGGCAGGGGGCGCGGCACCGGGCTGAGCTTTGGCTTGTGCGCAGCGATTGGCACAACGCCGCCAATCGAGAGGGCAAACGAAGCCCTGTGTTGTGACTTCGACTCGGGGGTGATTACCTGAACAGGCCCTTGCTATGGAGCCGCGCCGGATGAACGCCCCGCAAATTCTCGTCTTTTCGATCATGGCGGCCATGCTGCTGCTGTTTCTCTGGGGACGGTTGCGCCATGATGTGGTTGCCCTCGCCGCGTTGATGGCCTGCGTGGTCGCGGGGCTTGTCCCTGCGGCCGAAGCGTTCGAGGGGTTTGCCCACCCGGCGGTGATTACCGTGGCCTGTGTGCTGATCCTCAGCCGGGGGTTGCAGGACACCGGCGCTGTGGACTGGCTGGCGCGCCACGCGATGCCGCGCGAGGCCGGGCGGCTGACAAGCATGGCCGCCCTTCTGGGAATTGGCGCGGCGCTGTCAGGGTTCATGAATAATGTGGGCGCGATGGCATTGTTGATGCCAATTGCCATACAGGTGTCGCACCGGCTGGATCTGACACCCGGTCAGGTGCTGATGCCGCTGGCCTTTGGCACGATTCTGGGTGGCATGACGACATTGATCGGCACACCGCCGAACCTGATCGTGTCAAGCTTCCGCAACGATGCGGGTTTCGGGCATTTTGCGATG
This sequence comes from Paracoccaceae bacterium, assembly GCA_007118295.1. Classification (GTDB taxonomy): domain Bacteria; phylum Pseudomonadota; class Alphaproteobacteria; order Rhodobacterales; family Rhodobacteraceae; genus Roseinatronobacter. The sequence continues at coordinate 3,764 of SKRW01000292.1, forward strand.
TTCGACTTTGCCCCGGTCGGTGTGGCTGTCGCACTGGCTGGGGTTGCCTTCATAGCTGTGCTTGGGTGGCGGCTGGTGCCTGCGCGCCAAGCTTCCAGCGGCGAAAGCTTTGACCCTGGCGCGTATCTGACCGAAGTGCGCATCCCGCCCAAAAGCAAGGCCATCGGCCTGACCTTGCGCGGCTTCGAGAATGAGATCGAGGATAGCCATGCCGTGGTGACAGCTCTGTTGCGCAACGATGTGCGGATGACGGCCCCGCATGGCGGGCACCGGATCAAGGAGAACGACATTCTGGTACTGGAGGCCGAAGTTGACGCGCTGGCAGAAGCACTGACAGTTTTCGGCATTGAGCTGGAGGAAAGAGGGTCAGCACCAGAGAACACAGCCAGCGATGACGCCGCGGGGACAGCGGGCGCGGGGAAAGCCGACAAACCCGAGAAAAACAAGAAATCGTCACTACCCGCCAGACTGGAACGTCTGCGTCCCGGTCAGCGCAAAGGCGCGAAAGACGAGTCAGACCGCCGCCGCAACGATGACGACATCGTGCTGCGAGAACTGGCAGTGCTGCCGGGGGCGACAATCGTTGGTCAATCCGCCACTGATCTGAGCCTGCGCACCCGCTTTGGCCTGAACATGCTGGCGGTATCGCGCGAGGGAAAGGCACCACAGATCCGGCTGCGGAACCTCAGGCTGAGATCAGGTGACCTGCTGCTGATGCACGGCCCGTCCGAAGCCCTGTTCGAGTTTGTCAAGGAAACCGGCTGCGTGCCGCTGGGTGAGCGGGCGCTGCGCATGCCCGACGCGCGGCTGGCAATCCTTTCAGTGGCCATTCTGCTGGGCGCAGTGGTGATTGCGACTGCGGGGCTTTTGCCTGCAGCGGCGGCCTTTGCCTTGGGCGTGCTGGCAACGATGGTGGTGCGCACTGTGCCGCTTCGCAACATCTACACGTCCATCGACTGGCCCGTGATCGTGCTGCTGGCAGCACTGATCCCGATTGCGGGGGCGATGCAGGCAACAGGGGCCGCCGATCTGCTGGCCCGGTTTCTGGTGGACACGATCGCCCAG
>SKRW01000130.1 GCA_007118295.1 Paracoccaceae bacterium
AACGCCCCATGACACAGGACTGGTTTTCCACGGCCCGGACACTGTCCGAAGCACTTCCCTACCTGCAACGCTATGCCGGTGCGATTGTCGTCATCAAATTCGGCGGCCATGCCATGGGCGACGCCGAGGAAATGGCCAGTTTCGCGCGCGATGTGGTGCTGATGCGTCAGGTGGGTGTAAACCCGGTCATCGTGCATGGTGGCGGGCCCATGATAAATGACCTGCTGGGGCGGTTGAACATCCAGTCGGAATTCGTGCGCGGCAAGCGCGTGACCGATGCCGCCACGATGGAAGTGGTCGAGATGGTCCTGTCGGGCGCAGTCAACAAGCGTATCGTACAGGCCATTCAAGACGAGGGCGGCAAGGCTGTCGGCCTGTCGGGCAAGGATGGCGGCATGGTCACTTGCGAACCTGATGACCCCGAACTGGGGCTTGTGGGCCGCCCCGCTATGGTAAACCCGGAACTGTTGCATCACCTGTTCACGGGTGGGTTTATCCCCGTGATCGCGCCTCTGGGCATGGGCCGCGCGGGCGAGACCTACAACATCAACGGCGATACGGCAGCGGGTGCGATTGCAGGCGCGCTGAAAGCTGACCGGTTGCTGCTGTTGACCGATGTCTCGGGCGTCAAGGATGCGGGTGGTGATGTGGTCACACAACTGACCCCTGCCCATGTGCGTGAACTGACCGAAAAAGGGATCATCGCAGGCGGCATGATCCCCAAGACCGAAACCGCCCTTGCCGCGATTGATGCAGGGGTGCGAGCCGTGGTTATTCTGGACGGGCGCGCGCCCAATGCCTGTTTGCTGGAGTTGTTCACCGACCACGGCGCGGGCAGCATCATCCGTGACAGTAAACCCCAGATCACACCGCAGGGTTAGACCCTGTGGGCCTGCTCGCACAGATTGAACAGATGGCGCAGGCGCAGGCACTGGGCGTGATGGGGCTGGTTGCCGAAGGGGCCGCTACCTTGCCCGACGGGGTGCGGACACTGGTTCTGCTTGGCCCGCAAGGGCCGGGATTCTGGGCGCATGTCACCGCCACGCCCGAGTTTCAGGATGGCACGTCCGACCCGCTGGACCGCTGGTCGCAGCGTGTGATCAGCACACTGGCGGCAGAACTTGGCGGTCAGGCGCTGTTTCCTTTCGGCACCCGGCCACCGCACCCTTTCATCACATGGGCGCTGGCCTCTGGCCGCGCCTTTGCCTCGCCTGTGCATTTGTTGGTCCATGCGCAGGCCGGGCTGTGGGTGTCCTATCGCGGGGCTATTGGCCTGCCTGTCGCGCTGCCTGCGCTGCCACCTGTCCCCCACCCCTGCACAGGCTGTGCGCAGCCCTGCCTGAGCGCCTGCCCGGCCTCTGCCCTGACACCGGCGGGCTATGACGTGCCTGCCTGTCACACCTGGCTGGACCGCGCCGAAGGCGCGGCCTGTCTGACCGGGGGGTGTGCTGTGCGCGCGATCTGTCCCGTGTCGCGCGCCCATGGCCGTGACCCCATCCAATCCGCCTATCACATGAGGCAATTTCACCGATGACCCTGCGCCTGATCCTGACCCGCCATGCCAAATCCGACTGGAACAACCCGCTGGATACAGACCACCAGCGGCCACTGAACGACCGCGGCCGCACGGCCGCGCCCCGGATCGGCCAATGGCTGAAGGCGCAGGGCTATCTGCCGCGCGCGGCACTGGTTTCCGATGCCACCCGCACCCGCGAGACCTGGGCGCTTGTGGCATCCGAGTTTGGCGCCGAGGTGCCTGTCGAATTCGTGCCCGCCCTGTACCATGCCAGCCCCGATGTCATGCTCGGGGTGTTGCTTGAAGCGCGGGCCGATACGGTCATGATGATCGGCCATAATCCCGGTATCGCGGGCCTTGCCGCAGCCCTTGTCCGTACGCGCCCGGCGCATCCCGGCTTTGGCCGATACCCGACATGCGCGACGCTGGTTGTCGATTTCGACGCGACAGACTGGGCCGCAATCCGCCCCGGCACCGGAGAAATCCGCGAGTTCATTGTCCCGCGCGATCTGGACTGACTTCGGGACTCAGTAAAAAAAAGGGGCCGCGCCTGCGTCGCGGCCCCTCTTGGGGTATGGGTGCAAACATGCGGGCGCGGGTGCCCGCCCTGCCTGTCTACGGGGCTGCGGCCCCTTGTTTCGCCTCGTATTCGGCGGCTTCTGCCAGCCATTCGGCGGCGTAATCCACCTCTTGCCATTCCTTGAACCACGGCCCGCCGCGCGTATGGTGCACCGCTTGGGGATAGCCCTCGGCGGGTTTGTCATACCAGCCTTCCAGCCAGTTCCAGCCTGTGGGCAATGCGCCGATCTCGTCATCCTGCGCCCATTGCAGGCGGTGCAGATAGGCACCGCTTTCGCGGTTCACCACTTCGGGGGTCAGTTGCCGGGTCGAGGGGTGTGCGCAGTTCATCAGCATGAAGGATGACCAGTTCTTGCGCGGATAGGCGCTTTGGGGCACGCCATCCATCTTGGTCGTTTCCTTGGGCTTGTAGTCATGCTGCACGCACAGGACCGCGTATTTGGGGTCCATGTATTGCTGCAATTCGGCGACATCGCCAAAGAACAGGAAATCGCAATCGACAAAGATCGCCCAGCCCTCATACCCTGCCAGATGCGGCACCAGAAAGCGCGAATAGGTGAATTCGGTTGACGCGAGCGGGTCGATGTCGCGGGTGTAGAGGCCCTGATCCACCAGTTCCTGCAGTTTTATCGGGATCACCTCGACCGGGATCGTGGCGTGCTTTTCCAGCGACTGCTTGGCGACCTGATAGGCGATATCCTCGCGCGAGTCCCATCCGATATAGACACGAAGTTTCTGCATTTCTCGTTATCCTTTTGACAATACGCGCGTTGGTGTCTTCATAAACGGAATTCCCATCCGAGAAAACCATCTTCACGGTTCGGTCCGGGTGCTGTCCGGCGCTACAGGCGGCAAGGCGCGTGTGACCGCTGCAAGCGCAGCTTCCAGTGGTGCCATCGTGCGCTCCAGAACGGTTGACGCGGCTTGCAGATAGGGGGCGCGAAAAGCGGCATCCTGTGCCTGCACAACCGCCATGCCCAGTTCTTGCGCATCCATGACCTCCAGCGCGGCCCCATGATCGCGCAGCATGGAATAGGCTTCGCGGAAATTGGCGGTCTGTGGGCCATGCACGACAAGCACACCCAGTGCGAGCGCTTCAAACGGGTTCTTGCCCCCCATCAACTTGCCTTCCAGCGGGATTGACTGCCCCGGATAGGCAACTGGTGCCAGCCGATACCATAGCCCCATCTCGCCCAGCGAATCCGCGATATAGACACAAGTATCGGGGGTGATCGGGTCCTTGCGCGACCGGCGCGCGATCTGGTGGGGGGCAAAGACCGCACGCGCATCGGCTTCGGTCTTGTCGGCGTCCTTCATCTGGCGTGGGGCGATGATCATCAGCATGTCCGGACACTGGCGCAGGGCGTGGGATTGCGCCTGCATGATCTGCGCCTCTTCGATCTGTCGGGTTGAGGCCGCCAGCCATAGCGGGCGATCCTTGATCTGCGCCTGCAATGCCGCGCGGGCTTCGGGGTGGTCCGGAGGCGGCGATGAAGCGGCCTTCAGTAGCCCGGTGACTTGCATCTTTGCTGCCGGTGCCCCCAGATCGAGGAACAGCTTGCGCGAATGTGCGTCCTGAACATGAATCTCGGCAAACAGGTTCATCAGCCAGCCATTTGCCTTTGGCACGCGCCTGCGGCGGCGATGGCGGCGCGGCGTGACATGCGCATTCAGCATCAGCATCGGAATGTTGCGCGCATGTGTTTCGGCCAGAAGTCGCGGCCACAGGTCCATCTCGGACAGCACGAACAGATCCGGACGCCAGTGGTCCAGAAACCGTGTGACCGGGTCGGGGCAGTCGATCGGGGCGTAATGGTGGATCACACGCGCCGGGAGTTTGCGACCAGCCAGTGCGTCGGCCGACGCGCGCGTGATCGTGGTCAGCAGGAAATGGGTCTGGGGCCGTGCAGCACTCAGGCGCTCCAGCAAGGTCAGCAGGGCGACGCTCTCGCCCACGCTGACGCCGTGCAGCCAGATCAGTTCGCCCTCCGGGCGGGGGCCCGCGGGCTGGCCCCATTTCTCGGTCAGGCGCGCGGGGTCTTCCTTGCCCGCGCGCACCCGCCGATCAAGAACAAGACGCCATAAAGGAGGCGCGATACGCGACAAGCGCAGGTAGAGGCGGATAAGCAAGGGGCGGGCAGTCATGCGGATGGACAATTGCCTATGAGAATATTGCCCTGCGCTATACCACGCCGGGGCTCAGAGGCAATCCGCGCAACGACAGGTGCGGCAATCGCACCCATCGCAGGACAGTGGAACTGGCGCGTGCGCAACCTGTCGTCTTTACTTTATATGCAGTCCGGATAAGGACATGGCACAGCACGCGAGGGCATATGCGCGATCACGGTGGCAATATCGACGAGGCGAGGGCTCGGTTTGGCGGCACGGGCTGGATCGACCTGTCCACTGGCATCAACCGGGTGCCCTATCCATTGCCGGAATTCCCCAGCCATGTCTGGACCGACCTGCCCACACGCCGCACGCAATCGGCCCTGATGGTGGCTGCACGCACAGCCTTCGCGACGCAGGCACCGGGCCTTGCGCTGGCCGGGGCGCAGGCCGCCATCCAGATGCTGCCGCGCATAGCAGTCCCCGGACAGGCGCGGGTGCTGGCGCCGACCTATAACGAACATGCAGCCTGCCTGCGGGCGGCGGGTTGGCAGGTCGAAGAGGTGCGCAGCCTTGATGCGCTGGCGGGTGCAGAGCTTGCGGTCGTGGTCAA
>SKRW01000172.1 GCA_007118295.1 Paracoccaceae bacterium
GCGCATTGGGACCTGCAATGGCCGATCGAGGCCGATGCCGCCATCGCGATCCATACCATGCAGGATGACGCGCCCGCGCTGGAACTGATCCGCCATGATCTGGCCCATATCATGGCCCGCGCGGTGCAGGAAATCTGGCCCGATGTGAAAGTCACCATCGGCCCGGTGCGCGACAAGGGCTGGTTCTATGATTTCGACCGGGCCGAGCCGTTTGTCCCCGAGGATCTGGCGCAGATCGAAGAACGGATGCGCAAGATCATCAATGCGCGCGAGGCCGTGCGCACCGAAGTCTGGGACCGCGCGCGCGCCATCCAGCACTACAAGGACGCGAATGAGCCGTTCAAGATCGAACTGATCAATCGCATCCCCGAGGGCGAACCACTGCGCATGTACTGGCATGGCGACTGGCAGGATCTGTGCCGGGGGCCGCATCTGCAGAACACGGGGCAGGTGCCCGCCGATGCGTTCAAGCTGATGAATATCGCGGGGGCCTACTGGCTTGGCGACAACACGCGGCCCATGTTGCAGCGTATCTATGGGGTGGCGTTCAGGAACCGCAATGACCTGAAAGCCCATCTGACCATGCTGGAAGAGGCCGCCAAGCGCGACCACCGCCGTCTTGGGCGCGAGATGGACCTGTTCCACATGCAGGAAGAGGCACCCGGTCAGGTGTTCTGGCACCCGAATGGTTGGTCGATCTATACCAGCCTGCAGGACTACATGCGCCGCCAGCAGCGCCGCGGCGGCTATGTCGAAGTGAACACCCCGCAGGTGGTGGACCGCAAGCTGTGGGAAGCGAGCGGTCACTGGGAGAAATATCAGGAGCATATGTTTATCGTCGAGGTGGACGAGGAGCACGCGCGCGAAAAGGCAGTCAACGCGCTCAAGCCCATGAACTGCCCCTGCCATGTGCAGATCTTCAATGTGGGCCTGAAATCCTACCGCGATCTGCCGCTGCGCATGGCCGAGTTTGGCTCCTGCAACCGCTACGAGCCCTCGGGCGCGTTGCACGGGATCATGCGTGTGCGCGGCTTTACGCAGGATGATGCGCATATCTTCTGCACCGAGGACCAGATCGAGGCTGAAACCAAGAAATTCATCGACTTCCTTGCCGGTATCTACCGTGATCTGGGGTTCGAGAAGTTCCGCGTGAAATTCTCGGACCGTCCCGAAACCCGCGCGGGCGCAGATGAGGTCTGGGATAAATCCGAACACGCGCTGCGCGCCGCGACCGAGGCGGCGGGCTATGCCTATGAGGACAACCCCGGCGAGGGGGCGTTTTACGGCCCCAAGCTGGAATTCGTGCTGACCGATGCCATCGGGCGCGACTGGCAATGTGGCACCTTGCAGGTGGATTTCGTGCTGCCCGAACGGCTGGACGCCACCTATATCGGGCAGGACGGCGCGAAACACCGCCCCGTCATGCTGCACCGCGCGGTGCTGGGCAGTTTCGAGCGCTTCATCGGCATCCTGATCGAGAATTTCGCGGGCCGTCTGCCGTTATGGCTGGCCCCGCGTCAGGTGGTCGTGGCTTCGATCATTTCGGATGCGGACGAGTATTGCCGCGAGGTTCTGGCGACGCTGCAAAGCGCGGGCATCCGGGCCGAACTCGATCTGCGCAACGAGAAGATCAACTACAAAGTGCGCGAGCACTCTGTCGGCAAGGTGCCGGTTATCCTGGCCATCGGCGCGCGCGAAGTGGCCGAACGGACCGTTTCGGTGCGTCGTCTGGGTGAAAACCGCACCGAGACGCAAGCTCTGGACGCGCTGGTTGACACATTGCGGATCGAGGCACAGGCACCGGATATGGTGTGAAACTCCGGGTGACTGCCCGCCTTGGCAGCGCACGCGGGCATCCCGGTTCATGATCAGCCGCCTTGGGGGCACGCGTATCTCTGGCCGTGCCCCTGACGGCCCCGTGAATGAACGGTCACAAGTCGCGTTCAGGCCAAGCCGAGTCTTGATTTGAGCCTTTGCACGCGCGCGTAGATGCGACGCCGCACCATTGCCCAGGCCATCCTTGCGATTTTGACAATCGGGAATTCACCCCGCAGCGTTGCGACAATCGCCTCGGGCTCGACGCGCCCCATGCGCCGCACAGAGGCATTCCATTTGTCGCGCGTGTATTTTGCCGCTCGGGTGTTTACAAGAAACCCCCATTTGTAATCGCGCTTGAGCTTGCCCCGGCACAGGCGTTCATAGGTCTCCAGCGGCCCGCGTTGCCCGGTTTTTACAGCCTTGCCAAGCTGTTCGCCAAGCAATCTGCCCAGTTCGATGCAAATGCGTATGCCTTCGCCCACAGTCGGGGTCGCAAAATTTGCCGCATCGCCGACGCGGACCACATTGCCGAAAACAAGGCGATCATCATACGCGACCGAGGGTAAAATCCCGCTATGCACGACGGGTTCGCCGTCGAGTTTCAGCCCCAGTCGTTCGAGATAAGGTTTGTCCTTGATGACAGCATCAAGCAGGTCGCGGGGCGATTCATCGGTATCGGGCTGGATCACGCCGACGCCAATGCGCAGCGTGTCGCGCCCCGTGCTGAAAACCCAGCCATACCCTGCGGGTACCTTTTCCCCGACAAAGATTATGCCGCGATCAGGTGCGTTCTCGCCCAACGGGTATTCGTATTCGGTGCCCACTGCGAGGCGCTCTGGTTTCGGCGCAAGGCCAAGGGAGTCCAGAACAGCGAAATGCCAGCCAGAGCCATCGACGATATATTTCGAGACGACACAATCATACGCGGTGTCGCGCGCGCGGATTGTGCTTTCGTAAAGCCCGTCATCGCGCTGGCGCGTTGACAGGAACTTGGTGCCAAGCAGCAGCGTCCGGTCTTTCTGGTCCGATTGCTGGGCAAGCCATTTGTAGAGTTTGGGCGTATCCAGGATCACCGGAACCGCATCGCCCATGGGGATGCGCGTGTGCGCATCATCGGCGAAGGCTTCGCTGGTGTTGATCCGGATATACATATCTGCCGGGATGCCAAGCCGTTCGACATCCTGCATCCAGCATCCACCCGACGTGCGCACTGGCAGGCCGATCTCGTGATCCTGATGCACAAGGACAGTTCTGACATCGTCTGGCAAAGTCGAAGCCACAGACAGCCCGGCGGGGCCGCCGCCGACGATCAGGACGTCGCAGGTTAGGGTCTTGTCGTCCATGCTGGCGGCGTCCTCGCTTTACTGTGATCCCCGCCGATTGAGGCACCGGCCAGTTGCGCAAGTGTTATAATGGTGGGGCGGGAACGTCTATGTTCAGATTTCATAATCAAAGGGTCGCTGGCCTTTTCCCTCTCTTTTGATTGACGCGCTGGTTTTTTCACCATGTGCGGCATCTGGGTCGGGGTTGGTCGTCGGGCGCGGACGCATTTGCGCTGCCGGTCACAACCGCCCCAACCGTTCCACCAGCAGCGCAAAGAACCCTTCGGCATTCACATCCCCGATGAATGTTGCGTTGGGCGCGCGGCCTGTGACGCGCCACCAGTCGGCAACGGTCATGCCGAGGGTCAGGTCTGACCCGGTCTCGATCTCGACATTGATATGCCGCCCCGAAAACAGGTCGGGCTGCAACAGGTAGGCCACGGTGCAGGGGTCGTGCAGAGGCGCGCCTTCGGAGCCGTATTTCTCCTTGTCGAATCGCTCAAAGAAATCGGTCCAGCTTGCCACGGCAGGCCCGACGCGACCGGGCAGCGCGCGGAACGCCTCGACCCGCGCGCGGGTGGTCAGGGCCTTGTGGGTGACATCCAGCGGCATTGCCACCAGCGGGATACCAGCACCAAAGACAAGTTTGGCGGCTTCTGGGTCCACATAGATGTTGAATTCAGCCGCGGGTGTGATGTTGCCCACCTCGAAATAGGCGCCGCCCATCAGCACGATTTCACGGATGCGCGGGGCAATGTCGGGCGCGCGGTCCAGTGCGGTCGCGATATTCGTCAGCGGCCCGATGGGGCAGATCGTGACACTGCCGGGCGGTTCGCGGCGCAAAGTCTCGATCAGGAAATCGACCGCGTGCTGGTCTTGCAGGGCCATGGTCGGGTCGGGCAGGGTGACGCCGTCCAGCCCCGTCTTGCCATGGACATGCTCTGCCGTGACCAGTTTGCGCGCCATGGGCTTGTCACAGCCGGCAAAGACGCGCGTTTCCGGGCGGCCCGCCAGTTCGCAGATGATTCGTGCGTTTTTCGTGGTCAGGTCCAGCGGCACATTCCCCGCCACACAAGTGATACCCAGAAGGTCGAGTTCCGGCGAGGCCAGTGCGAGCAGGATTGCCACGGCATCGTCCTGTCCGGGGTCTGTATCGATGATGATCTTGCGGGGGGGCATGCGGGGATCTCCATTTTTGCGGCAGGATGCGTCAATCTGCGCGCAGGTGCAATCGGGTCCGAGATTTCATTTGACGCAATGGGGGCTTGCGCGTATGAAATGAACAAGCGTTCAGTTGAAGGAGTAGGCGCGATGTTCATGGCATCAATGACGTTCGACCTTGGAGAAGAGGTCAATGCGCTGCGCGACATGGTGCACCGCTGGGCGCAGGAACGCGTCAGGCCCATGGCGGCCGAAATTGACCGCAGCAACACATTTCCGCCCGCACTCTGGCGCGAGATGGGGGATCTGGGCCTGCTGGGCATTACAGTGCCCGAAGAAATGGGTGGCGCAGGCATGGGGTATCTGGCGCACGTCATCGCAGTGGAAGAGATTGCGCGCGCATCGGCTTCGGTCTCGCTGTCCTATGGGGCGCATTCGAACCTGTGCGTGAACCAGATCAAGCTGAACGGGTCGGATGCGCAGCGGGCAAAATACCTGCCGGGGCTTGTTTCGGGCGAGCAGGTGGGTGCGCTGGCCATGTCCGAAGCGGGCGCAGGCTCGGATGTCGTCGGCATGAAACTGCGCGCCGAGAAGAAGAATGACCGCTATATTCTGAATGGCACCAAATACTGGATCACCAATGGCCCCGACGCGGATGTGCTGGTGGTCTATGCCAAGACCGACCCAAGCGCGGGCAGCAAGGGGATCACGGCCTTTCTGATCGAAAAATCCATGGCCGGATTCTCGACCAGCCCACATTTCGACAAGCTGGGCATGCGCGGGTCAAACACGGCGGAACTGGTGTTTCAGGACGTCGAAGTCCCGTTCGAGAATGTACTGGGCGACGAGGGGCGCGGCGTGCGCGTGCTGATGTCGGGGCTGGATTATGAGCGCGTGGTGCTGTCCGGCATCGGCACTGGCATCATGGCGGCCTGTCTGGACGAAATCATGCCCTATCTGCGCGACCGCCACCAGTTCGGCCAGCCGATTGGCAGTTTCCAGCTTATGCAGGGCAAGATTGCCGACATGTACACGGCGATGAACTCGGCCCGCGCCTATGTCTATGAGGTGGCGAAGGCCTGCGACCGGGGCGAAGTGACGCGCGCCGATGCAGCGGCCTGTGTGCTCTATGCGTCCGAAGAGGCGATGAAACAAGCGCATCAGGCCGTGCAGGCGATGGGGGGGGCGGGGTTCATGAATGACAGTGCGGTCAGCCGCCTGTTCCGCGATGCAAAACTGATGGAAATCGGGGCGGGCACATCCGAGATTCGCCGGATGCTGGTCGGGCGTGAGTTGATGGGGGCGATGGGGTAAGCGGGGCAGACCGATGTTCGACACACACCGCGCCATCGTGATCGGAGATCACCTGCCGCTCCTTGCCCAATGGCTGGGCTGGGCGGTGCTGGTGATCGAGTTGTTCGCGGTCGTGATCCTGTTTGTCGGGCTGGCACGGTTTGCCAAAGGGTACCTCAGCAGTGAGTTCGCAGGCTCGGACATGGTGGCGCGGACAACGCGCGCCAATCTCGGTCGGATCGTGCTGGCGCGCTATATCCTGATGGCGCTGGAAGTGTTCATCGTAGCGGATATCCTGATGACGCTTCTGTCTGCCTCGCTTGAAAGTCTGCTGTTTCTGGCGCTTCTCGTGCTGATTCGATCTGTCATCAGTTACTTTCTGGAGCACGAGATCCGGCAGATCAGGACCGAGGAGAACAACTTGTGATACGGCCAATCGCGGTTCTGCAATCTTTGCCGTGCAAGGGGCGTGCGCGCGCGCAATCCGGGTACATCATCGCGCGGCAATGCGCCTATGAGCCCCCTTACGGACAGGCGCTTGCGCTGGGATCACAGCCCCTGGAGGCGATTGTGTGATGCGCGGCGGCAGTCTGGCACTGGCGGTTATTTGCGCTGCGGGCATGGGATGGGCCGAAGAGGTCATCTTTGATCCGGCCCCTGTGATCGACTGTCTGGACCAAGGCGCGACGCATGCTTGCATCGGTGCAGGTGTGGACCCTTGTGTCCGGCGGGTGGGCGCCTCGACCGTCACCATTGAAGCCTGTCTGAAGGCGGAATTCACCTATTGGCAGATGCTCGCCGACCGCGCCTATGCCGCGTTGCAGGACTGGGACAGCAGGATCGATGCGGATACCGAATTCCGGGACCCCCAGCCGCCCCGTCGTGTCGCGGCGCTGGAACGGACGCAGTCTGCATGGCTGGCCTATCGCGACGCACATTGCGCCTATCAGATGGCGCGCTGGCATGGCGGGTCCGGCGCGGGCGGGGCCTATTACCGCTGCATGATGGAACTGACTGGAGCCTATGCGCTGCAGTTGCAGCCCGATATCTGGCGCGAATGATGTCGGGCTGGATCTGCGCGCAGTACGAATGACAAAGGATGTGATGGCATGAAGCTTCAATCTTCGATCCTGACCGGGTCCGAACAGTACCGGACCAATCGTGCCGCGCATGAGGCCGCTCTGGCCGAGGTCGAGGCCGCACAGGCCCGCGCGCGGGCCGGTGGTGGCGAGAAGGCGCGCGCGCGCCATGCAAGTCGCGGCAAGATGCTGCCGCGCGACCGGGTGGCGAACCTTCTGGATGCCGGATCACCCTTTCTGGAAGTGGGAATGACCGCGGCGCATGGGCTCTATGACGGGGCAGCACCCTGTGCCGGGGTGATCGCCGGGATCGGGCGTGTTTCCGGGCGCGAGTGCATGATCCTGTGCAATGATGCGACGGTCAAGGGGGGCACCTATTACCCGATGACTGTCAGAAAGCACCTGCGCGCGCAGGAAATCGCCGAAGAAAACCATCTGCCCTGCCTCTATCTGGTCGATTCCGGCGGCGCGAACCTGCCCAATCAGGACGAGGTCTTTCCCGATCGCGACCATTTCGGGCGCATTTTCTACAATCAGGCGCAGATGAGCGCGAAAGGAATCGCGCAGATCGCAGTCGTGATGGGGTCCTGCACAGCGGGCGGGGCTTATGTGCCCGCGATGTCGGACGTCACCATCATCGTGAAGGGTCAGGGCACGATCTTTCTGGCCGGCCCGCCACTGGTAAAAGCCGCGACAGGCGAGGTGGTCAGCGCCGAAGACCTGGGCGGCGGTGACGTGCACACCCGTCTGTCCGGGGTCGCCGATTATCTGGCCGAAGATGACGCGCATGCGCTGGCTCTCGCGCGGCGCGCAGTGGCCAGCCTCGGTGGGTGCACAGCACCCACCCTACAATTCGCGCCTGTCGAAGATCCCGCCTATGATCCGGACGAGCTGTTCGGCGTGGTGCCCGCCGATCTGCGGACACCCTATGATATCCGCGAGGTGATCGCGCGGGTCGTGGACGGTTCGCGCTTTGATGAATTCAAGGCGCGCTTTGGCGAAACGCTGGTCACGGGCTTTGCCCATGTAAGAGGCTGCCCGGTGGGGATTGTCGCCAATAACGGCGTCCTGTTTTCCGAGTCGGCGGTCAAGGGTGCGCATTTTGTCGAGCTGTGCTCGCAGCGGCGTATCCCGCTGGTGTTCCTGCAGAACATTACCGGCTTCATGGTGGGCCGCCGCTACGAGAATGACGGCATTGCGCGCCACGGGGCCAAGATGGTGACCGCAGTGGCCACGACCTCGGTGCCCAAGATCACGATGCTGGTGGGCGGTAGTTTCGGCGCGGGCAATTATGGCATGGCAGGCCGCGCCTATTCGCCGCGCTTTTTGTGGACATGGCCCAACAGTCGCATCTCGGTCATGGGGGGGGCACAGGCGGCCGGCGTTCTGGCGACCGTCCGGCGCGACGCCATCGAGCGCGCGCGCGGCACCTGGAGCGCCGAGGACGAGGCCGAATTCAAGCGCCCCACAGTCGAGATGTTCGAGCGCCAGTCACACCCGCTCTATGCCTCGGCGCGGCTTTGGGATGACGGGATCATCGACCCGCGCCGCACCCGCGAGGTGCTGGCGCTGTCACTTTCGGCGGCGCTGCACGCGCCCATCCCCGAAACGCGGTTCGGCGTCTTCCGGATGTAGATCAAAGAAGAAAGGTGCCTCCGGCGGGAGTATTTTGGGCAAGATGAAGCCCCTGCAATTTCATCTTGCCCAAAATACTCCGGGGGGAATCGCCGTCAGGTGATGGGGGGCAGCGCTCCCCTCGCGACGCCGCAAAAGGATGCTGACCGATGTTCGACAAGATACTGATTGCCAATCGCGGAGAAATCGCCTGCCGGATCATCCGGACTGCGCGGGCAATGGGCGTGCGGACCGTTGCGGTCTGCTCCGAGGCGGATCGCGCCGCACTGCATGTCGAGATGGCCGATCAGGCGGTGCTCATCGGTGGCCCGGCCCCGAAAGACAGCTATCTGCGGGGCGATGTCATCATCCGCGCGGCATTGGACACGGGCGCGCAGGCGATTCATCCGGGCTATGGGTTCCTGTCCGAAAACCCCGATTTCGTCGAGGCGGTCGAAGCGGCGGGGCTGGTCTTTATCGGCCCCTCGGCACGCGCGATCCGCGCCATGGGACTGAAGGATGCCGCCAAGGCGCTGATGGCCGAGGCGGGGGTGCCGGTCGTGCCAGGTTATCACGGCACCAATCAGGACCCCGAGCATCTGGCGGGTGCGGCAGATGCCATCGGCTATCCGGTGCTGATCAAGGCTGTTGCGGGCGGCGGCGGCAAGGGCATGCGGCTGGTCGAGGACCCTGCGCAATTCGCGCAGGCGCTGGTCAGTGCACGGGGCGAGGCGGCGACCGCATTCGGCAATGACGCCGTGTTGATCGAGAAATTCGTCACCAGACCGCGCCATATCGAGATTCAGGTCTTTGGCGATGGCACGGATGCCGTGCATCTGTTCGAGCGCGACTGCTCGCTGCAACGCCGCCATCAGAAGGTGATCGAGGAAGCCCCTGCGCCCGGCATGACGCCCGAGATGCGCGCGGCGATGGGGCAGGCGGCCGTGCGCGCAGCAAAGGCCATCGGTTACAAGGGGGCGGGCACGGTCGAGTTCATCGTGGATGGGTCCCGCGGGCTGCGTCCTGACGGGTTCTGGTTCATGGAGATGAACACGCGGTTGCAGGTCGAACACCCCGTGACCGAGGCGATCACGGGCGTTGATCTGGTCGAATGGCAGTTGCGCGTGGCGGCAGGAGAAGGGGTGCCACTGGCGCAGGAGGCGCTGCACATCACCGGCCATGCGTTCGAGGCGCGGCTTTATGCCGAGGACGTGCCTGCGGGCTTTCTGCCCGCCACGGGCCAGCTTGTGCATCTGGATTTTCCCGCAGGCGCGCGCGCCGAAACCGGGGTGCGAACGGGCGATGTGATCTCGCCATGGTATGACCCGATGATCGCCAAACTGGTCACACATGGCGAGACCCGCGCGATTGCGCTGCGGCGTCTGGAGGCCGCACTTGCCGCGACCGAGGTTGCGGGGACCGTGACCAATCTGGCCTTTCTGGGCGCACTGGCCCGGCACCCGGAGTTTTGCGCCGGTGGTGTCGATACTGGCCTGATCGGGCGGGACGGGGATGCGATGGTCGCGGTGCCGGAGCCTGCCGCATGGGAATGGGCGGCAGCAGCGGCGCTGGCCATCGGGCTGACCGGATTGCGCGACCCGCTGGCGGGGTTCACGCTTGGCGGGCGGTTGTGGCAGGATCTGTGCCTTGCCTGCGACGCGCAGGAAAAGGCGCTGCGCATCGCAGTCACGGGACCCGGACGCGCGGTCGTGGCATGGGACGGGCAGGAATGTGTCGTGACCGCCGATGATGCCGGCTTGCGGGTCGCGGGCGCGCCTGCCCCGGTTCGCGGGGTGCGCTCTGGCACCGGGATTGCGCTGTTTGGGGCGCAGCCGCGCCTGTTCGACCTGGCCGACCCGCTGGCGCGCCACAGTCAGGCGGGGCCAGAGGCCGATATCGTCACGGCCCCGATGCCAGGGCTGGTGAAGGCCGTGTTCGTGGCGGCAGGTGATCTGGTCGAAAGCGGTGCGCGGCTCGCGGTGCTGGAAGCGATGAAGATGGAACATACGCTCTGTGCCGCGCGTGCAGGACGCATTGCCGACGTGTTGGTGGCACCCGGCGCGCAGGTCGAGGCGGGCGCGGCGCTGGTCCGGCTGGAGGAGACAGAGGCGGTATAGGTGCTGGCCCGCGCGTGGCAGTGGCGGGCGCTGCATCGGTATCAGGCTGCTTGGCGCGGCTGGGCGCAGTGAGTATTTGGGGCAAGATGAAGGGGCAAGAGGCATGATCCGGCTATGGCATGTGGCGCAATCGCGATCCTTTCGCGTGCTCTGGGCGCTGGAAGAGATGGAGCTGGCCTATGATCTGGTGCCTTGCGATTTTCTGGACGGGTCCTTGCGCGCGCCCGAGCATCTGGCGCGGTCCCCTGCCGGGCGGGTTCCGGCAGTTGAACTTGACGGGCTTTGCCTGTGTGAAAGTGGGGCGATCCTGCACTATCTGGCGGAAACGCGCGCGCCGCATCTGCGGGTGGCTGAAGGCGCGGCTGGGCGCGCCGCGTTTCTGCAAGGGCTGCATTATGCCGAAACGCTGGGCGCGCATCTGGCCAATCTGACGCAGCAGCATATCGTGCTGCGTGAGAACTGGATGCGCTCGCCCACGGTGATGCGGCTGGAAGCGCGGCGGCTGGCCAATGCGCTTGGCGCGGTGGGGCCGGACTTGGTGATGGGGGAATTTACCGTGGCCGATATCGCGCAGGGCTATGCTGTCTTGCTGGCGCAGCGCTTTGTCGATTTGCCAGACTGCGCGGCCGCGTATCTGCGGGACTGCGCGGCGCGCACGGGCTTCCAGCGCGCGCTTGCGGCGGATGGGCCGGGTGCCATCTATACGCAGGCATTCTATCCGCCACCGGAGGGTTGAGCCATGGAGCAGGTCGAGATATTCGAGGTCGGGCCGCGCGACGGCTTGCAGAACGAGGCCCGCGCGATCCCGCTGGCCGAGAAGATCTCGCTCATCGATTGTCTGAGCCGCGCCGGGTATCAACGGATCGAGGTCGCGAGTTTCGTCAGCCCCAAATGGGTGCCGCAAATGGCCGATAGCGCTGACGTGCTGGCGGGGATCACCCGTGCCCCCGGCATACGCTATGCCGCGCTGACGCCCAACCTGCGCGGGTTCGACGGGGCGGTGGCTGCGGGCGCGGATGAGGTGGCGATCTTTGCCTCGGCCTCGGAAGGGTTCAGTCGGGCCAATCTGAACTGCACGATCGACGAAAGCCTCGCACGCTTTGCCCCGGTGGCAGAGGCGGCGCATGCGGCGGGCCTGCCAATGCGCGGCTATGTCTCTTGCGTCACAGATTGCCCCTTTGACGGCGCGACACCGCCCGAGGGTGTGGCGCGCGTGGTGGCGGCCTTGCGGGATCTGGGCGTCTATGAGGTCAGTCTGGGCGACACGATCGGGCAGGGCCGGGCCGAGACGATTGACGCGATGCTGCGGGCGGCCCTGGCCGAGATGCCTGCATCGGCGCTGGCAGGGCATTACCACGACACGGCCGGGCGCGCGCTGGAAAATATCGAGGTTTCGCTGGCGCATGGTTTGCGGGTGTTCGATGCCGCAGTGGGGGGCTTGGGCGGGTGCCCCTATGCGCCCGGTGCATCGGGCAATGTCGCGACCGAGGCCGTGATCGACTGGCTGACAGCACAGGGCTGGCAGACCGGGTTGAACCGGGATGTGGTGGGGCAAGCGGCAGAGATGGCGCGGGCAATGCGGGGATGACGGGGTAACCCTCCACCATTGGCCGCAGCAAATCCCGTTGCAAGGAGAGAGCAGGATGATATTTGACACGATCACCATCGAAACGGACGCGCGCGGCGTGGCTGTCTTGACGCTGAACCGGCCCGACAAGCACAATGCGTTGTCGGCGCAGATGATCGATGACCTGACCCGCGCGGCTGAACTTCTGGGCGGTGACGCGTCTGTGCGCGTCGTGGTTCTGACCGGTGCCGGGGCCAGTTTCTGTGCAGGTGGCGATCTGGGCTGGATGCAGGACCAGATGCGCGCGGATGCGGCCACCCGCGCGGCCGAGGCGCGCAAACTGGCCGAAATGCTGGGCGCGCTGAACGCGCTGCCCAAGCCGCTGATCGGGCGGGTGCAGGGGCAGGCTTTCGGCGGCGGAATCGGGATGATGTCGGTCTGTGATGTGGCCATCGGGGTCACCGGCGCGCGCTTTGGCCTGACCGAGGCGCGGTTGGGGCTGATCCCGGCCACGATTGGCCCCTATGTGCTGGCGCGGATGGGCGCGGCGATGGCGCGGCGGGTCTTCATGTCGGGGCGCCTGTTCGACGCCGCAGAGGCCGTGACGCTGGGGCTGCTGGCACGCGCTGTTGCCGCCGATGCGCTGGATGCCAGTGTCGAGGCCGAGATCACGCCTTATCTGTCCTGCGCGCCGGGCGCTGTTGCCCGCGCCAAGCGTCTGGCGCAGCATCTGGGGGCAAGGGTCGGTCAGGCCGAGATCGATCATTCCATCGCGGAACTGGTTGCCTGCTGGGAAGGGGACGAGGCACAGGCCGGGATCACTGCCTTTTTTGCACGCGAGTCGGCGCCATGGGCGGCGCATGCACCGGCAAACGAGCGCCGCTGAACACAGCCATTGCCGGGGCAGAGGGCCACGGTTTTTCCAGAGCGGGCGTGCATCCGCGCATAACCTTTTCAGAAACGGTGAAATAAAGTGCATACTGTTGTATGCAGTTGCAGAAATTTCGCGTCAATTCGGCCCCGGTCGAGTTGACCCTTACCCCTGACAGGAGTAATTGGGAAGAAGGACACCGCGCGACCCGCCGTCAGACACCAAGGTGACGGCGATAGCATCAGCCAAAGGAGCCAAGGGTGGACGACCTGTTAGCATCCTATCTGCCGATCATCATTTTCCTCGCCATTGCCGTTGCGCTTGGGTTGGTGCTGTTGCTGTCGGCGCTCGTGATCGCCGTGCGCAACCCCGACCCGGAAAAGAACTCGGCCTATGAATGTGGCTTTAACGCTTTCGATGATGCGCGCATGAAATTTGATGTGCGGTTCTATCTGGTTGCGATCCTGTTCATCATCTTCGATCTGGAAATTGCCTTTCTGTTCCCCTGGGGCGTGGCGTTTTCGGAAATGTCGATGACGGCCTTCTGGTCGATGCTGGTGTTTCTGGCGGTGCTGACTGTGGGCTTTGCCTATGAATGGAAGAAGGGGGCACTCGAATGGGAGTGATGACCGGAGCCAACACCGCAGGCCCTGATCGCGAGGTGGCGGCACAGTCGCTGAACCGCGAATTGCAGGACAAGGGGTTCTTGCTGACCTCGACCGAGGATATCATCAACTGGGCGCGCAACGGATCGCTGCACTGGATGACCTTTGGCCTTGCCTGCTGCGCGGTCGAGATGATGCACACCTCGATGCCGCGCTATGATCTGGAACGCTTCGGCACGGCCCCGCGCGCAAGCCCCCGGCAGTCGGACCTGATGATCGTGGCGGGTACGCTGACCAACAAGATGGCACCCGCCCTGCGCAAGGTCTATGACCAGATGCCCGAGCCGCGCTATGTGATCTCGATGGGGTCCTGCGCCAATGGCGGGGGCTATTATCACTACAGCTACTCAGTGGTGCGCGGTTGTGACCGGATCGTGCCAGTGGACATTTATGTGCCCGGATGCCCACCAACGGCCGAGGCGCTGCTCTATGGTATCCTGCAATTGCAACGCAAGATCCGGCGCACCGGAACGCTGGTCAGGTAAGGGGGCGCACGCATGTCCGAGGCATTAGAGGAACTCGCCGGCCAACTGGAACTGCGCATGGCGGATGCCGTGGTCAGCCATGAGGTCACGCATGGCGAACTGACAGTCACCACCAGTTTGTCGCATCTGACCAAGCTGGTGCGTCATTTGCAGGTCAGCGAGAACATGCGCTTTTCCACGCTCGTGGATATCACCGCAATCGACTGGCCGGGGCGGCGCAAGCGGTTTGAACTGGTCTATCATTTCCTGTCGATGTACATGAACCATCGCATCCGGCTGAAAATCGCGATGGGCGAGGACGAAATCGCCCCCTCGATCATGCAGATTCACCCCTCGGCGAACTGGTTCGAGCGCGAGATTTTTGATATGTTCGGCATCCTGTTTTCGGGGCATTCGGACTTGCGCCGCCTGCTGACCGATTACGGCTTTCGCGGCCACCCGCTGCGCAAGGATTTCCCGACCACCGGCTATACCGAAGTGCGCTATGACGAAGCACTCAAGCGTGTGGTCTATGAGCCGGTGAAGCTGGTGCAGGAATACCGGCAATTCGACTTCATGTCGCCATGGGAAGGGGCGGATTACATCCTGCCCGGTGACGAGAAGCGCCCGTGACGGGTCAGCCCACATATATGGTCTGTGTGGGGGCCACCAAGGCCGGCACAAGCTGGCTTTACAGCTACTTGCGCGCGCATCCGGAGTGTCACATGCGCTCGATCAAGGAGTTGCATTACTTTGACACAGTCGCAAAGGGGAATTTTGCGCGCCAGATTGCGCTGAAACAGGCCGATCTGGACGCCTTGCGCGCAAGGAAAAGCGTGCTCGCGCGGTTTTCGGCCAGGCGGCGCGATCTGCGCGACTGGATCGCTGTGCTGGAACGGGGATGCGAGGATATCGCGGCCTATCTCGACTATATGACCGCCGGGCGCGGGGCGCGGCGGGTCGTGGGCGATATAACACCTGCCTATGCGCTGCTGTCTGAACCGGCGCTGCGCCGGATTGCGACCATGGCCGCCGATGTGCGCGTTGTCTATCTGCTGCGCGACCCGGTGGCCCGGCTCTGGAGTCAGGTTCGCATGCTGGCGCGGCGCCGCGTGCGGGATATGGCGGATTACGCGGAGACCGCGCGCAAGCTGATGGAACGCGCGCTGACGGGCGGCGAGGCGCGTGCTGTTGTCCGGGGGGATTATGCAGGCGCGCTGGCGCGTCTGGATGCCGCTGTGGACCCGCGCCGACTGTTGGTGCTGTTTCAGGATGACCTGTTTTCGGGCGATGGTCTGGTGCGGCTGACCCGGTATCTGGGAATTGCGCCGGTTGACGCGGATCTGACCCGCCGCGTGCATGAAGGTGTGCCTCTGACACTGGAGGCCGACCATCACGCCCGCGCGGTCGCCTTGTTGCGCCCGCAATATGCCTATGTCGAACAGCGCTTTGGCGGGTTGCCGGAAAGCTGGCAGCGTTCGCTGGCGCGGGGGGCTGCATGAGCGCGCTGAAAAAAGGGGTCTGGCTGGCCGTTTTCGGCCCGCTCTTGGTGCTGCCGTTTCTGCGGCAACGGTTTTGGGACACGCGCGAGATTGCGCAAACGGATCGGAAAGGGGCGAAATGATGGACGGCTCCAACGAATTTGGCGACGCGCAGACAGGTGAACAGCGCATTCGCAATTTCAACATTAACTTTGGCCCGCAACACCCTGCTGCCCATGGTGTTTTGCGGCTGGTGCTAGAGCTGGACGGCGAGATTGTCGAACGCTGTGACCCGCATATCGGGCTGTTGCATCGCGGCACTGAAAAGCTGATGGAAAGCCGGACCTACCTGCAGAACCTGCCCTATTTCGACCGGCTGGACTATGTCGCGCCGATGAATCAGGAACATGCGTGGTGTCTGGCCATCGAAAAACTGACCGGGGTCGAGGTGCCGCGCCGGGCCTCGCTCATCCGGGTACTGTATTCTGAAATCGGGCGCGTGCTGAACC
>SKRW01000254.1 GCA_007118295.1 Paracoccaceae bacterium
ATTCATGCGCAACGCAGCACTGATCCTGGGCCTGATCGGGGGATTGTGGGGCATGATCGTGGGGTTCTTCAGTTTCGGCTATACGGATTTGCTGATTCGCTACCCGGAACTGGCCGAATTCACAGGCGGCGTGGCGAATATGGCACTGATCCGTGCCATGAGCCTGATCGCGCCAATCCTTGCCATTGCAGGTGCGGCGATGGCCCGGTCCGTGAACATGGCGGCGGGCGTGCTGCTGCTTGCATCCAGCGCGGGCATGTATCTGACTTTTGGCTTTGGCGTGTTCACCATGTTCCCGATCGCAATGTGCGCCCTGGCGGGCGGGCTGGCGCTGGCCGCGCGCCAGCCGGATCCGCATTAAGGCTTGACTTGTCAGCCATCAGCGCCCATCTGCGCTGTATCTGCAACTTGCCGCGTGAGCATAGTTTTTCGTTGTGGGCAGGGCATGAGGCCCGAACCAAGCTTCCCGACATCACGCGTGGGGGGCGGCGCAGTAACCATGCGCCCCCAAACCGCCCTCGACTAGCGTCGGGGGCATTATGCCTGCGCATGCAGGTTGTGAGAGGACTGATTTTGACTGATTTTTCGATGTTCGGGCTGCGCCCGGTGCTGATGAGCGTGCTTGAAGAGCAAGGCTTTGGCACCCCTACCCCGATTCAGGCCCGCGCGATCCCGATGATCATGCAGGGCAATGACTTGCTGGGCCTTGCGCAAACCGGCACAGGCAAGACACTTGCCTTCGGGCTGCCAGTGATGCACGCGCTTCTGGGCGCAGGGCGTCCGGCACCCAAGACCACACAGGCGCTGATCCTTGCGCCGACGCGCGAACTGGTTAACCAGATTGCCGAGACGCTGAATGGCTTTGCCCGCAAGACACCGCTGAAAGTGCAGCGCGTCGTGGGGGGCGCGGGTCTGGGTCCGCAGATCCAGAAACTGGCCAAGGGCTGCGACATTCTGGTTGCAACACCGGGTCGCCTGCTGGACCTGCTGGACCGTCGCGCACTGACACTGGACGCGACGCATATGCTGGTTCTCGACGAAGCCGACCAGATGCTTGATCTGGGTTTCATCCATGCACTGCGCCGGATTGCATCGCTCTTGCCGAAACAACGTCAGACACTGATGTTCTCGGCCACGATGTCCAAGCAAATGAACGAAATCGCCGATGCCTATCTGGAACGCCCCGAGCGGATTCAGGTCTCGCCAACGGGTCGCCCGGCCGACAAGATCGATCAGGCCGTGCATTTCGTGCCGCAAGGCGACAAGGCGCGCCTGCTGGAAGGGTATCTGAAAGATCACCCCGAAGACCTTGCGCTGGTGTTTTCACGCACCAAGCACGGTGCCGAGAAACTGATGAAACTGCTGACCGGTTGGGGCATCGCGGCGGGCTCGATCCATGGCAACAAGAGCCAGGGCCAGCGCGAGCGCACGCTTCAATCGTTCCGCGACGGCAAGATCAAGGTGCTGGTCGCGACCGATGTGGCCGCGCGCGGCATCGACATCCCCGACATGCGCCATGTCTACAATTTCGAACTGCCCGAAGTGCCCGAGAACTACATCCACCGGATCGGGCGGACAGCCCGTGCAGGGGCCTCGGGGCGGGCAATCGCATTCTGTGCGCCTGCGGAAATGGGCGATCTGCGCGCAATCGAGCGGCTGATGAAACGCGATCTGGCCGTTGTCGGTGGCACACCATGGTCGGATGATCTGGCGGGCCCGGCCCGTGCGGCTGCACGCAAGCGCGGCCCCGCGCGCGGCGGACCGCGCCCGGCGCGCGCAGGCGAAGGGGATGCACGCAAACCCCGCGCCAAGAGCTATGGCAGCAAGCGGCACGGATCGGGCAAGCCCGGCGGAAAAGAACGCGCAAGACAAACTGCCTGATCAATTGGGGCGCGCGTTTCGCGCGCCCTTTTTTGAGTATTTTCAGCAAGATGAAGCTGCAGGGTGCCTATTCTGCCGCGACCGTTTCGGAGGCTGGCTCGACGCGCACTGCGGCGAATTTGAACTCCGGGATCTTGCCATAAGGGTCCAGCGCCGGGTTGGTCAGGATGTTCGCCGCCGCCTCGACAAAGGCGAAGGGCAGGAACACCATATCCGGGCTGACAGCCCGATCCGCGCGCGCCATCAGCGTGATCGAACCGCGCCGGGTCGAGAGTTGCACCATTCCCCCCGGCTCCACCCCCAATTGCCGCAAAGTGGCCGGATGCAGCGAGCAATTCGCCTCTGGTTCCATGGCGTCCAGCACTTTCGAGCGCCGCGTCATCGCGCCAGTGTGCCAGTGTTCCAACTGACGCCCTGTTGTCAGGATCATGGGATAGTCCGCATCGGGGCGTTCATCCGGGGGGATGATTGCCGCAGGCGCAAAGCGCGCCCGCCCCGAGGGGCGCGGAAAGGCATCGGCAAAGACAATGGCCTGCCCCGGATCTTCGGGTGAAAGCGAGGGGTAGGTGACGGCCCCCTCTGCCTCCAGCCGTGCCCATGTGATATTGTCGAGGCTGGGCATGCCCTGTTTCATATCCGCAAAGACCTGCGCCGGGTGGTCATAGCCCCAGTCCAGCCCGAGTTTGCGCGCCAGATCGGTCGTAATCACCCAATCCTCGCGCGCCTGACCGGGAGGCGGCACAGCGGGGCGGCCCATCTGGACCTGACGGTTGGTGTTGGTGACGGTGCCAGATTTTTCGTAGAATGCCGCCGCGGGCAGGATGACATCGGCGTAATTCGCGGTTTCCGTCAGAAAGATATCCTGCACGACCAGATGTTCGAGCTTTGCCAAAGCTTCGCGCGCATGGGTCACATCCGGGTCGGACATGGCCGGGTTTTCGCCCAGAATATACATGCCCCGGATCGCGCCCTCGTGGACGGCGTCCAGAATCTCGGTGACTGTCAGCCCCTTCTCAGCGGCAATTTCGGTGTTCCATGCAGCGCCAAACCGGGCGCGGATGTCTGCGTCGGCCACACTCTGGTAATCGGGCAGGAACATCGGGATCAGCCCGGCATCAGACGCGCCCTGCACGTTGTTCTGCCCGCGCAATGGGTGCAGGCCGGTGCCGGGACGTCCGACATGGCCGCACATCAGCGCCAGCGCAATCAGGCAGCGCGCGTTATCCGTGCCATGGATATGCTGGCTGATGCCCATCCCCCAAAAGATCATGCCCGCTTTCGCCCCTGCGAAATCGCGGGCGACTGCGCGCAATGTATCTGCCGGAATACCGCAGAAGGGTTCCATATCCTCGGGCGCGAAATCTGCCAGATGAGTGCGCATCGCATCCCAGTTTTCGGTCATGGCCTGCACATACTGGGTGTCGAACAGCCCCTCTTCGACGATCACATGCATGATTGCGTTCAGCATGGCCACATCGGCACCGGGCCTGAATTGCAGCATGTGGGCAGCATGGCGCTGTAGCGCCTGCCCGCGCGGGTCCATCACGATCAGCTTGCCGCCGCGCTTGGCAAATTGCTTGAAATAAGTGGCTGCGACGGGGTGGTTCTCGACCGGGTTTGCGCCGATGACGATGGCGACATCCGCATTCTCGATCTCGTTGAAGGTTGCTGTCACGGCCCCTGAACCGACATTCTCCATCAGGGCCGCAACCGAGGACGCGTGACACAGGCGCGTGCAGTGATCGACATTGTTATGTCCGAACCCTTCGCGGATCAGGCGCTGGAACAGCCATGCTTCCTCATTGGTGCATTTGGCGCTGCCAAAACCTGCGACCGATTTCCCGCCATGGGTGTCTCGCAAACTGCCAAGCCCTGCGGCAGCGGCCGCCAGCGCTTCGTCCCATGTCGCCTCGCGAAACACGCTGTCCCAGTTACCGGGGTCCACATTCAGCCCCTTGGGCACGCCCTCGCGGCGGATCAGCGGCACGCTCAACCGGTGCGGGTGGTGGATATAGTCAAAGCCAAAGCGGCCCTTGACACAAAGCCGCCCCTCATTGGCGGGGCCGTTGATCCCCTCGACATGAACGACCTTGTCATCCTTGACCTTCAGACTGACCTGACAGCCCACCCCGCAGAACGGGCAGACCGACTGCACTGCACGGTCATGATCACGGCTGTCGCCCTGCTGCGCGTCATCCATGACTGTCGCGGGCATCAGCGCGCCCGTGGGGCAGGCCTGCACACATTCACCACAGGCGACACAGGTGCTCTCTCCCATCGGATCATCGAAATCGAACATCGGATAGGCATCATGCCCGCGTCCGGCCATGCCGATCACGTCATTGACCTGCACCTCGCGGCAGGCGCGCACGCACAGTCCGCACTGAATGCAGGCATCCAGATTGACGCGCATGGCGATATGGCTGTCATCCAGCAGCGGGATACGCTCTGGCTCGAGCGTGGGGTAACGGCTTTCGCTGACGCCAATCGCCGCCGCCATGTCCCACATATGGCTGGACCGGTCATGGCTGGCCGCATGGTCCGGCTGGTCGGCCAGCAGCAATTCCATCACGGCCTTGCGGGCGGTCTTGGCGCGGCTGGTGTCCGTGTGCACCACCATCCCTTCGGCCGGTTCGCGGATGCAGGATGCCGCCAGCACACGCTCGCCCTCGATCTCGACCATGCAGGCGCGGCAATTTCCGTCCGGGCGATAGCCCGGTGCAGGCTTGTGGCACAGATGCGGGATCACCAGCCCGCGCCCATGGGCAACCTGCCAGATTGTCAGGCCGGGTGCCGCAGTAACCTGAGTGCCATCGAGTGTGAAGGTTATCATGTCGGTCATCGCTCAACCCCTCATTCGTGGCATATCCACCTGCAGGCGTTC
>SKRW01000136.1 GCA_007118295.1 Paracoccaceae bacterium
CCAGCCCCGCCACGCCAAGCGGACGCAATCGCTCGCGAAACACCAGCCATCCCGCCAGCGCCACCAGCAGTGGCATGGTCGAGGCGATGATCGCGGCGAGCGACGCCTCGATCGTCTGCATCGCAACGAAATTCAGCCCCAGATAAAGCGCGTTCTGCGAAATGCCGAAGAGCACGACCGCTCGCCATTGCCCGCGTGTCAGATGCCAGCTTTGCCCAAGCGCGCGGGCTATCGCCACGCCGATCAGTCCCGAGACCAGGAACCGCAGGCTGAGCGCATAAAGCGGCGGGGCATCCGCCACGATCATTCGCGCCGAGGTAAAGGCCGAGGACCACATCAGCGCAAAGGCGAGCCCCATCAGCAACGCGCGCCAGTCCATCCCGTCCATCAGGCGTGCCATGGCTGCGCCTCCATTCGCCCTGGCCCGCGCCAGAAGCGCCACATCAACAGCCCCGCCGCGACACTCAGCCCGACGACCAGCCCCGCCCAGACCCCTTCGCCGCCATAGCCCATGTGAATCCCCAGCAGGTAACTGGTCGGCAAGCCCGCGCCCCAATAGCTGAAGGCTGCGATCAGCATTGGCCCGCGCGTGTCCTGCACACCGCGCAGCAGGCCCATGGCCATCACCTGCGCCCCGTCGGCAAGCTGGAACAGCGCGGCAACGATCAGGAACGACGCGCCGATAGTGATGATTTCAGCGCGGGCAGGTTCGGTCGGCGACAGGAACAGTCCGACCAGCACTGGCCCCATCGTCACATACAGAACCATCGTCGCCAGCGCGAAGGTGATCGACACACCCACTGCGGTCGCCGCTGCTTCGCGCAGTGCGGTCTGGTCGCGCTGCCCGCGTGCGCGCCCCACCAGAACCGTGGCCGCATTGGAAAAGCCCAGATGCACCATGAACAGCATTGCTGTGATTTCCAGTGCGATCCCGTGGGCTGCCAATTCGTGCGTGCCGATCCAGCCAACCATGATGGCGGCGGCTGAAAACAGCGCGGTCTCTGCCACCAGTGCGACGCCAATCGGCCAGCCCAGCCGCCAGACCTGCCCCATCGCCTGCCAGTCGGGCCGCCAGAATCGCTGGAACAGCGTGTAGCGCCGCAGCGCGGGCAAGGTGGCGCAATAGATCGCCAGCATTCCAGCCGTCGCCACGCTGACCATGATCGTGGCGATGGCAGCCCCGCGCACGCCCAGTTCGGGCACACCCAGATTGCCAAAGATGAGCACCCAGTTCAGCGCAACATTCAGAACCACGGCCCCGACTGTCATCCACAGCGCCACCTGCGTGCGCCCCAATGCGGCGAGATAGTTCTTCAGCACCATAACGATCAGCGCGGGCACCAGCGAAAAGCCGAGGATGCGCATATACGCCTCGCCCAGTGGCACGACATCTTCGGGCTGGCTGAGCAGGGTCAGCAATGCGCCCGAGAACCAGAACAGCGGCAAGGCCACGATGCCAAAGCCGACCGACAGCCACAGCCCCATGCGTGTTGTGCGGCGCACTTCGGTATCCTGATCGGACGCGGCAGCGGTGGCGACCATGGGCATGACCGCATTTGCAAAGCCGGTGCCAAAGGTAAAGACAGCAAAGAACAGCGCGGCCCCGATAACCCCGGCGGCCAGATCGACCACGCCGTACCAGCCCAGCATGATCGTGTCGGTCACAGCCAGCAGGAACTGCGCCAGGTGGCTACCGGCAAGCGGTAGCCCAAGGGCAAGCACCCGGCGCAGATTCGTGCGGAAATATGACGGTATCAGAGCCATTCCGCCCGGTTATCCCTTGCGCGTGAAAGCGGCAAGATGGCTCAGGTGATTTTTAACATGTTCAGCGCCAGAATCAGAACCAGCAGCCCTGCCAGCCCCTCGATCACAGGCATGATCAGCCGCAACCGCTCCAGCCGTTCCAGTTGGGCGAGTGCGCCTTCGCGTGCCAGAACGGCTGTTGCGGCAACGGTCATGGTCACGGCGGCGGTCCCGATGGCCATAACCAGAACGGCGACGATACCCTGCCAGATCAGCCCCATCCGCCATGTCAGGATCAGCACGAACAGCGCACCGGTGCAGGGCCGGATGGCAATGGCCCCGATCAGCATTGCGCCATCACGCCAACCGCGCAGGGCCGTGACATCGTGCAGGTCTGGCGCGTGCTTGTGGCCGCAATCGGAACATTGCACTTCTGCGCGGGCATGATGGCCGTCATGTTCGGTGGCCAGCGCCGGTGCGGCAACACTCTGGCGTATCATCCTGCGCGTTGCGCGCGACATCAGCCACAGCCCGATCAGCGCGATGGCGATCAGGCTTGCGCGTTCCAGCCAGAGATCGCCGGTAAGCTGCAGCGCCTCGCGCGAGGCATCGAACAGCAGCACTCCGCCATAGACCAGCCCGATGGCACTCACACCCTGCATCAGCGACGCCACAAGGCCGATCCCGACCAACCGGCCCAACGGCACGGAAACCCCGGCACCGTAAGCCCCGATCAGGAACTTGCCATGCCCCGGCCCCACTGCATGCACGAACCCATAGCCGAAACACAGCGACCAGAAGGCCAGCAGCGCACCCGGTTCGCCCGCGCGCAGGGCGCGCAGACCCTGCGCCATCTGGGTTTGCAGGCTGCGCTGAGTGGCCATCGCCCAGTCGGTCAGCGCAGGCATTGCGCCCGACAACCAGAGCGCGGCTGCAATCGCAGCGATCACAAGCGCAGGGAGGATCAGGGAGCGGCGCAAATCAGACGGACCTCATCGGAAAACAGGGCACCCACAGCCGGGAAATCGGCCTCTATGTCGCCCCCCGCGCCAAGGATTTCGTCCAGTGCGGCCATAAGCTGCGCCTCGGCGCTTTCCCAGTCGGGCTCGAATACGCGCGCCGTGCAATCTTCGCGGCCCCGGACCTTGGGTTGGCCGACAAGCGTGTAGGCCGTGTAATAGGTCGGGTCATAGACCGCGACGACGAATTCCTGTGCAGGGTCCGGCGGGTCGGAGAACAGGCGCAAATGGCGCGAGCGTAGCTGCCCGTCGCGGTAGTCCGACGCCCATTCGACCGGGCCGGTCAGGGCAATTGCCGCGCCATTCTGGGTCACATGCGTATCGCCATGATACCCGTCGATCCAGTTCATGTCGAACCCGTCAAGTTCTGCCTGCTCTTCATCGGTGACGGTGCCGGTGAAATCGGGGTCAAGCCCCATATCCGAGACCAGCAGCATCGAGAAAAATTCGTCATAGATCCACGCGATCTCGACCCCTTTCGGGCTGCCGTCGCCGTTAAAGACAATCGCGACTTCGGCATCGACAAAGATATGCGGATGCGCGCGCAGCGGGGCGGTTCCCAGCGCGCTGGCGCAAGCTGCGATGATCAGGCAGGCGCGTTTCATGGCAACTCCTCTGGGGGACGTGTTTAGCGCGTCACAAGCCCTGCCTCAAGTCACAGGAGAGTGCGGGCTTGCGCACCCTGCCCGTGTACCGCGCCGCAGGCAGGGTGCGCAGGCCCGTCGATCAGAAATCCAGCCCAAGATCCAGCACTGTCGCGGAATGAGTCAGCGCACCGACCGAAATGAAATCGACGCCGGTGCGCGCGACTTCTGCGATGCGCTCAAGACGCATGTTGCCCGATGCTTCGGTCACCAGCCGCCCGTTTACGCGGCGCACCGCTTCGGACAGGTCTTCGGTGCTCATATTGTCCAGCAGCACCACATCCGCGCCGCCGGTGGCCAGCACCATGTCAAGCTGGTCCAGCGTATCGACCTCGATCTCGATCCGGCGCATGTGGCCGGTCTGTGCGCGTGCCGCCTGCAGAACCGCGACGATACCGCCTGCGGCGGCGATGTGGTTGTCCTTGATCAGGATCGCGTCCGACAGCCCGTAGCGATGCGCAGCCCCGCCACCATGCAGGACGGCCTCTTTTTCGACCAGCCGCAAGCCCGGCGTCGTCTTGCGCGTGCAGGTGATCCGGGCCTGCGTGCCCTGAGCCTGCCGCACAAAGGCGGCGGTAAGGGTTGCGATGCCCGACAGGCGGCCCGCGAAATTCAGCGCCACCCGTTCGGCAGACAGGATCGACGCAGCCGCCCCGTCGATCTGCATCAGGGTCTGGCCTGCATCGACTATGCTGCCATCGGGGCAGAAGGTCTGGACCTGAAGCGCCGGATCCACCAGACGAAAGGCCATTTCGGCCAGTTGCATCCCCGAAATCGTGCCCGTGTTGCGGGCATTCAGACGCGCGCTGTAGCGCAGCCCCTGCGGGATGACCGCGCGCGTGGTCACATCGCCCGATGGGCCAAGGTCTTCGATCAGGGCCGCGCGGACCAGCGGTTCCAGCAAAAGGGGGGGCAGGGGGGTCATGTTGTCTCCGGGCTGGTGGTCTGTGCGAGGCGCTGCGCATCTGCCAGATACATGCGCGACCGCGTCGCCTGCGTAGGGTCGCTTTGCGGGAAATCATCGCGCCAATGCGCGCCCCGGCTTTCCTGACGGACGAGGGCCGCTGCGGCGATCAGCGTGGCTGTGGCACTCATGTTCTGGAAATCTATGCAATTCGCACGTGCGGCGGCCAATGCTGCGATCTGGTGCAGCGCGGTGCGCAAGCCCGCTTCGGTGCGGCGCACACCGACATGGTCGGTCATGGTCTGGCGCAGTTGCGCCACGGCCTGCAGATCCAGCGGCACCCCACCGGGCTGAAAGCCGAGGCTGACCTGTGGCGCATCCGGGCGCGCGGGGATGGTGTGCGCAACATCTTCCGCGACCCGCCGCGCAAAGACCAGCGCCTCCAGC
>SKRW01000332.1 GCA_007118295.1 Paracoccaceae bacterium
TCGACATGGGTGGCCTCATCAACCTTGGGCAGCAGGATCGCCTCGGGGCGGGCACTTGCGATCACGTCCAGATCCGCGGCCCCCCATTCGGTAGACAATGCGTTGATCCGCACCAGTTTGGCGCGATGACCGTAATCGAGGGTCTGAAGATACCGGGCCAAAAGCTTGCGCGCATTGGCTTTCTCATCGACCGCGACCGCATCCTCCAGATCGAAGATGATCGCGTCCGCGGCCAGCCCCGTGGCTTTTTCCAACGCGCGCTCTTTCGAGCCGGGAATGTACAGCACGGACCGGAAGGGGCGCGTCTCCATGATTCTGCTCCTCAAGCAATATTATGTCGTCTGTCCATCATTTCCGGTCACTAATGGCAAGGCCGAATTTGCTGCGCTGCGGCAGAAACTGGACCGCACGGGGTGTTAACCACGTCTTCGGCCCTGACTGGCAGGCTTAAGCAATCCTGTCCAACCCAATAAGGAGCGGCCCATGCGCGCACTTGCCCTTGCTACCAGTCTCAGCCTC
Organism: Paracoccaceae bacterium; assembly: GCA_007118295.1. Taxonomy (GTDB): domain Bacteria; phylum Pseudomonadota; class Alphaproteobacteria; order Rhodobacterales; family Rhodobacteraceae; genus Roseinatronobacter. The sequence continues at coordinate 520 of SKRW01000332.1, forward strand.
ATGGCGGCTCCCGTCGCAGCGCAAAACCTGCAATGTGGCCCGCGCGAGCGTGTGCTTGAAATGATCGCCGCGCAGGATCTGACGCGGCGTGCGATTGGCCTGGCCGGGCAGGCCGTGATGGAAACCTTTGCCGCACCAGATGGCACCCGCTGGACCATCACGGTGACCCTGCCGGACGGGCGCATGTGCCTTCTGGCCCATGGCATTGCCTTCGAGGCAGGGAACGAGCTTTTTCCGGCGCGCGGCACCCGGTCGTAACCTTTGCTTGAGGGGGCAGACAGTCGTTGCACCCATGGGCGCGGGTTTGGTAGGTCTGATAGGGTCTTCCCCTGTTCCGCAAGGTTGCCCCATGACGCATCTGCTGCACCGATCCATCAACCACGCCCCGCGCCGCGCTGTTTCTGCGCAGGGTATCCACTTTACTGACAGCGACGGGCGCAGCTATATCGACGCCTCGGGCGGGGCGGCGGTGTCCTGCCTTGGTCATGGGCACCCCGATGTGATCGCCGCTCTGCATGCCCAGCTTGACCAGTTGGCCTATGCCCATACCGGCTTTTTCACCACGGACGTGGCCGAGGCACTGGCCGACAAGCTGATCGCCGGTGCGCCCGAGGGGCTGAGTCACGTCTATCTGGTCTCGGGCGGGTCCGAGGCGGTCGAGGCTGCGCTGAAAATGGCGCGGCAGTATTTCACCGAGATCGGCCAGCCCCAGCGCCGCCACATCATTGCGCGGCGGCAAAGCTATCATGGCAACACTCTGGGTGCGCTGGCAGCGGGGGGCAACGAATGGCGGCGTGCGCAGTTCAAGCCCCTGTTGATGCAGGCGCATCATATCGCACCCTGTTTCGCCTATCGTGAACAGCGGCTTGGCGAATCGGATGCCGATTATGCCGCGCGCGCTGCGGGAGAGCTGGAGGCAAAGATCTGCGAGCTTGGCCCTGATACTGTCGCGGCCTTTGTGGCCGAGCCGGTCGTCGGTGCGACAGCAGGTGCCGTGCCGCCCGTGGCCGACTATTTCAAGCGTATCCGGGCGATCTGCGACAAATACGGTGTGCTGCTGATTCTGGATGAGGTGATGTGCGGCATGGGGCGCACCGGGTATATGCATGCCTGCGAGGCTGATGGCATCGCACCCGACCTGCTGACCATCGCCAAGGGGCTGGGGGGCGGTTATCAGCCTGTGGGTGCTACATTGCTAAGCCAGAAGATATATGACGCCTTTGCCAATGGCACAGGGTTTTTTCAACATGGCCATACCTATATGGGGCATCCGATGGCGGCTGCCGCCGGGCTGGCCGTTCAGCAGGTGATCGCGCGCGACAATCTGCTGGACAATGTGCAGGCCATGGGGGTCAGGCTGCGTGACAATCTGCAAGCCGCGTTCGGCCAGCACCCGCATGTTGGCGACATACGCGGGCGCGGGCTGTTTCAGGCCATCGAACTGGTGGCCGACCGAGAAAGCAAGGTGCCGTTCGATCCGGTGCGCAAGCTGCATGCCCGCATCAAGTCCGAGGCAATGGCGCGTGGGCTGATGGTCTATCCGATGGGGGGCACCATTGACGGGGTGCGCGGCGATCATGTGCTGATGGCGCCACCCTTCATCGTGAGCGAGGCGGATGTGGCTGAAATCACTGGCCGACTTGCCGAAGCAGTGGAGGCGGCGCTTGCGGCATGAGCCGACCTTTCACACCGCTGGGTGATGATGACTGGCCTGCGCAGATTGACGACATGCGCGCGGGCTTTGCAGGCCAGTTGAATGTCTATCGGCTGATGGCACATCACCCTGATCTGCTGCGCGCCTGGCAAGGGTTGCGCACCCATGTCGTGAAGCACAACGCACTTGGGCGCGCGCGTGCCGAGGTTGTCATCCTGCGTCTCGCGCATCGGCTGGACTGCGCTTACGAGTGGAACCAGCATGTCTTGCGCGGGCTGGATGCCGGTCTGAGCCGCGCGCGTATCGCGGCCCTGCAGGGCGCGCTGTCCGGGATGATCCGGGAAGATGCCTTGCTGGCGGGGGCGACCGATGCGCTGTTCGATCATGCGCAACTTTCGCCCGAGCAGGTCGCGGAGCTTGAGCGGATGGTCGGGCGTGCAGGTGTGCTGGACCTGATGGCCACTGCCGGGATGTATCTGACGCTTGGTTTTCTGCTCCAGACAACGGCGGCCCCATTGGATGACGATGTGTCCGCCGGACTGGAGCAACGCGCCCCGGAACTACGACGCGAGAAATGACAGCAGCCCGAAACGGGGTTTCGGGCTGCGTGGCATTTTGACTGGCAAAGATCAGCGCGGCGCGATCATCATGATCATCTGCCGCCCTTCCATCTTGGGCATGTTCTCGACCTTGCCGATTTCTTCGATATCGGCGGCGACCCGTTGCAGTAACTCGGCACCGATATCCTGGTGTGCCATTTCGCGGCCACGGAAGCGCAACGTCACCTTCACCTTGTCCCCGGCTTCGAGGAAGCGCATCACATTGCGCATCTTGACGTCGTAGTCATGGGTGTCGGTGTTGGGGCGGAACTTGACTTCCTTGATCTCGATGATCTTCTGATTCTTGCGCGCCTCGGCTTCGCGTTTCTGCAATTCATATTTGTATTTGCCGAAATCCATGATCTTGCAGACCGGAGGGGTCGCATTGGGCGAGATTTCGACCAGATCAAGGCCGGCCTCTTCGGCCAGCACCAGCGCTTGTGAGGGTTTGACAACCCCCAGATTTTCACCTTCGGCCCCGATCAGGCGGATTTCCGGCGCGCGGATGCGGTCATTGACGCGCGGTCCAGTGTCGCGTTGTGGCGGGGCGTTATGCGGTCTGCGGGCTATGGTCGCGATCCTTTATATTGTTGGAACAGATGCCACGTGTCTAAGGCGGCGCAATCCGCGATTCAAGCGCGAAGATAGCGCGTGTCGCAGTAAACTGTGCAGTAACATGCTTGTTTTCGGTGTTTTGGTGCGCGAGACTTGCAACGTCTGAGTTTTCTGTCATAGCCGCGCTCAGAATTTATTGTTTGGAAGGACAGGGCAATGAACAAATCCCTTCTTGTTGTGATTGCTGCCGCTGTAGCAGCCGTAGGCATCTGGCTGGGTATCCAGTCGCGTCAGGCACCGGAAACCGTGGAACCCGTTGTCGAAACGGTCCCCGAGCCCGAACCCGAGATCGAGGAACTGCTCGCAGAACCCGAACCCGCTGAGCCAGAAGTCGAAGAGGTCGTCGAAGAACCCGCCGTGGAAGACGATCCCTCGGTCGAGGAACTGCTGGAAGAAGTGGCTGACGAGGCTGCCGAGACAGTTGATGAGGCTGTCGAAGGTGCCGCTGACGCGACCACGGAGACGGTCGAGGAAATGACCCAGGAAATTCTTGGCGATGACACCGCCGAAACGGCCAGCGAAGACGCTGTCGAGGATGCTGCCGATGTGGCCGAGCAGGAACTGTCGCCCGAGGCGGCGGAAGAGACGGCTGACGCGATCGAGGAAGCACTTGAAGTGCAGGATCTGGGTCTTGACCTGTCGGTCGATGCCATTCGTGCGCAGATCGAGGCCGCTGGCCTGAGCCTTGCGGATCGTGGCGTCATCGAAGGGTTGCTGCAAGCGGCAGGTGACAACCCCGAGTTACTGCAGACTGTGGTTGATCGCCTGCGCGAGATGACCGGCAACTGATCCCGGTTCAACGTGTTTGAGGACGCCCGGATGCCTGCGCATCCGGGCGTTTTTCGTTACGCGCGCCGACGTCTGCGCCGCCCGCCATCGCCGTCGCCGCCCCCTTTGTTGAAGCTCACCTTTGGCAGGGTGACGATCTTGCTCAGTTCCGGGAACAGGTCGACCGCGTGGGGCAGGGCGTTCGCATTGACGAAATGCTCCTGAAAGCGCGGCTCGATAGCGGTTTCGACCTTGTGAATACGCTGCACGGTTGCTTCGATGCCCGCCCGTGCCGCGACGCTGCACAGCGCAATCCGCGCACCTGTGCCCGCAGCGTTGCCAGCGCTTGTCACGCGGTCCAGATGCGCATCCGGGATCATGCCCAGGACCATCGCATGCTTTGGGCTGATATGCGCCCCAAAGGCACCCGCAAGCACCACGCGGTCCACATGGTCCGTGCCGATTTCGTCCATCAGCAGGCGCGCGCCTGCGTATAATGCCGATTTCGCAAGCTGGATCGCGCGGATATCGCCTTGGGTGACGGTAATGCGCGGCCCGCCCGTGGCGCTTGCATCATGGACCAGATACGCATGCGTGCGCCCCTCGGGCTGGCTGCGCCATGTGCCGGTCTGTTCGGCCGATCCGATCAGCCCGGATGGGTCAACCAGCCCCGCCATGCGCATTTCGGCGACAGCCTCGATGATCCCAGAACCGCAAATGCCGGTGATTCCCGTAGCCTCTGTGGCATCAAGGAATCCTTGCTCGTCGGACCATAACTCGCACCCGATGACGCGGAAGCGCGGCTCTTTGGTGTCGGGGTTGATTTCGATCCGCTCAATGGCACCGGGCGCTGCGCGCTGTCCCGAAGAAATCTGCGCGCCCTCGAAGGCAGGCCCCGTGGGCGAAGAACAGGCCAGAACGCGGCGCTTGTCGCCCAGCAGGATCTCGGCATTGGTGCCGACATCGACCACCAGAACCAGATCGTCCGATGTCTCGGGGCTTTCGGACAGGGCAACCGCAGCCGCATCCGCGCCGACATGCCCCGCAATGCACGGCAGCAGATAGGCGCGCGCGGACGGGTTCAGCGCCGTCAGGTCCAGTTCCCGCGCATCCAGCGATAGCGAATCCGAGGTTGCCAGCGCAAAGGGGGCCTGCCCCAGTTCCACCGGGTCAATTCCGAGCAGCAGATGATGCATGACGGGGTTGCAGACGATCACCGCCTCGACAATCTCGCGCGGGGAAACCTGCGCCTCGCTGGCAGTGGTGTCGATCAGCGCATTCATGCCCTCCCGGACCGTGCGCGTCATCTCGACATCGCCGCCGGGGTTCATCATGGCGTAGCTGACGCGGCTCATCAGGTCCTCGCCAAAGCGAATCTGCGGGTTCATTATCCCGGCAGATGCCACTACGGCCCCTGTGCGCAGATCGCACAGATGCGCCGCAATCGTGGTCGATCCAAGGTCAATCGCAAGCCCGTAAAGCCCGCCCTCATACAGCCCCGGCCAGATGTCGAGCACCCGGTGGGGGCCGGCGATGTGGTCCTTGTGCAGGGCGACAGTCACCTGCCACTTGCCCTTGCGCAGTTCCGGTTGCAGCTTGCGCATGACCTCCAGCCCGGCCGTGATCTGGGGGATATCCCATTGCGTGCGCAGCGCGCGGCCCAAGCGCTCGAAGTCCCCCGAGGGTTCGTGCATGTCAGGCTCTGCCACCTCGACCAGATACAGGCGCGTCGCAGGGTCCATCGTGACGGTACGGCTTGATGCGGCCTTGCGCACCACTTGCCTGTGGACCTGACTTTCGGGGGGGACGTCAATAACAACATCGCCCATCACCTGAGCCTGACAGCCAAGCCGCCGTCCGTCGATCAGCCCGCGCTTGTCCTTGTAGCGTTGTTCAACCGCGTTCCATTCGGACAGCGCGCCTTCGGCGACAGTAACGCCATGTTTGGAAAAATCGCCATACCCCGGTGTGATCTGGCATTTCGAACAGATGCCCCGTCCACCACAGACCGAATCGAGATCCACCCCCAACTGCCGGGCCGCAGTCAATACCGGTGTGCCCAGGGCAAACCGCCCGCGCTTGCCCGAGGGCGTGAAGATCACCAAAGCTTCCTGCATGCGCGCCTCCTGAAACCTCCCCTCACATAACCGCCCTCGCGGCAGAGGAAAGGCCGGATCGCGGCATCGCGGGCGGAAAAACCGTCAGCGTGCGACCAGAACCGAAATCGGCGAGTGCCGCACCACGCGCGACGCGGTCGAGCCGATGAAATAGGTGCCCATTCCCGGCTTGTGACTGGCGATCATGATCAGATCGGCGTGGCATTCTTCGGCGCAGGCCAGAATATTCTCGGACGGGCGCCCGCCGCGAATATCGATATCGACATTCTTGGCCTTTGCGGTGGATGCCAGACTTTCAAGCTGTTCGCGGATGGCCTTGCGGTGTTCCATCAACTGTTCGCGTGCGATGGCAGCGGCCAGATAGGCGGGCACTTCGTCAAGGACATGTACGAGCGTGATGCTGCCTTCGGGATCAATCAGCTTGCTGGCCTTCTGAATCAGCGCGCGACTGGTCGCCCCCTTGTTGAACAGCGCCACGGCGACAACGATGGATTTGTACATCCGACATCTCCCTTGTTTCTGACCGGCCATCCAAACCGGTTTGAGACAGAATTGCACAGCCGGTCGCACATGGCAAATACAACACACGGCTGATGACGCATCAGGGTCGAGGTCATGACCTCGACCCTGATCTTACGGTGGTGCCAAAGAGGCTCAGCGCGTGACCAGAACCGAAACCGGCGCATGGCGCACGATGCGGGCCGCAGTCGAGCCGATGAAATAGTCGCTCAGGCCGGGCTTGTGGCTGGCGATCATGATCAGATCTGCGCCAGTCTCTTTCGCAGTGCCCAGAATGGCAGCAGCAGGCTGACCTTCACGCACGACCACATCCACATCGGGCGCACCTGCGGCCAGAGCTGCAAGCTGGTCTTCCACTTCGCGGCGGCGGGCGGTCATGTGCTCTTTCGGGATCGAGGCGGCGACATAGCCTGGCACCTCGTCGATCACATGGACGAGGGTGATCTTGCCGCCTGCAGCGAGCAGGGCGCGCGCGCGCTCCATGGCGGCGCGTGTTGTGGCCCCCTGATTGAAGAGCGCAGCGGCGATCACGACGGATTTATACATGGGTCTTGTCCTGTTCTTGTTGAGGGAAATCAGCGTTCCACCAGCACGGAGCATTGTGCATGGCGAATCACGCGCGCGGCAGTCGAGCCAATGAAATAGTCGCTCAGGCCGGGTTTGTGGCTGGCGATCATGATCAGATCCGCGCCGCTGTCTTCGGCAGCTTGCAGAATCTGGCCCGAGGCGGCACCATGGCGCACTTCGTGAACCATGCGCAACCCGGCGGCCGGGTCGATCATGCTGCGCAACTCGACGGCTGCTTCGGCGCGGCGGCGTTCGGCGATACCACTGGGCAATTCGGCTGCGATATAACCGGGCACTTCTTCGAGCACATGCACCAGCCGGATTTCGCCGCCTGCATCGATCAATGCGGCAGCACGCTGGAGCAATGCCTTGGCCTGCGCGAGGTGTTCCAGATCGACGGCTACAATGATGCGGGCATACATGGCAATGTCCTCTCCTGACGCTATGATGTGCAATCTGGCACAGCGTGCAGGGTGCGGACGTTGATTTCAATCAAATATCGAGCACGCATATAAAGGAATTTGCGGGAACAAGCGGCACATTGCCGGGCAGCGGCGCAGAATTGCCTGTATTACGGGCTGAAATCAGAAGTGACCCTTATGCCCCTTGCAGACCGGGCGGCATGTGCGCGACAAGCGCGAAACACATTTCAGTTGAGGCAGAGGTTTCATGGCAGTGTCGCAGGTCATTCTGGCAGCCGGACAGGGCAGCCGCATGCAATCGGACTTGCCCAAGGTGCTGCATATGCTGGCCGGGGTGCCGCTGGTCATTCATGCCATGCGCGCAGGTCGCGTCCTGGAACCTGCGCGTGTCGTAGTTGTGGTAGGTCATGGCGGCGACCATGTCGCACAGGTCGTGCAGGCCGAGGATGTGGACACGCATGTCGTCCATCAGGCCGAGCAGAAAGGCACTGCCCATGCCGTCGCACAGGCCCGCGCAGCACTGGAGGGGCAGGCGGGCGATGTGGTTGTCCTTTATGGCGACACACCCTTTATCCGGCCAGAAACGCTTGCTTCGATGCAGGATGCGCGTGCGTCCCATGACGTGGTTGTGCTGGGCTTCGAGGCCGCTGATCCGGGCCGCTACGGGCGGCTGATCGTGAAAGGTGACGCGCTGGAGCGGATTGTCGAATTCAAGGACGCAACCGAGGCTGAGCGCGCGATCCGGCTGTGCAACAGTGGTGTGATCTGTGCTGAGGGCGCGCTGCTGTTCGACCTGATTTCCGAAGTGGGCAATGACAATGCCTCGGGCGAATACTACCTGACCGATATCGTGGCGCTGGCGCGTGCGCGGGGGCTGACCGCGGGCGTGGTCCGCTGCGACGAGGCCGAGACGCTGGGCATCAACACGCGCACTGAACTCGCACAGGCCGAGGCCGCCTTCCAGGCGCGCGCGCGCGCCCAAGCGCTGGAAAACGGGGTCACGATGGTGGCCCCCGATACGGTGATCTTTGCGCAGGATACCTGGTTGGGACGCGACGCTGTGATCGAGCCTTATGTCGTCTTTGGCCCCGGTGTGACCGTCGAAAACGGCGCCACCATCCGCGCGTTCAGCCATCTGGAAGGGGCGCATGTCAGCCGTGGTGCGATTGTTGGCCCCTATGCCCGACTGCGCCCCGGCGCAGAACTGGCCGAGGACGTGCGCATCGGCAATTTTGTCGAGGTGAAATCCGCCCAGATCGATGAGGGGGCAAAGGTCAACCACCTCAGCTATGTGGGCGATGCGCATGTGGGCGCGGGTGCCAATCTGGGTGCCGGGACCGTCACCTGCAATTACGATGGCGTCTTCAAGCACCGCACCGAAATTGGTGCAGGTGCGTTTATCGGGTCTTCGACAATGCTGGTGGCACCGGTTCGCATTGGGGCGCAGGCCGTGACGGGGTCGGGGTCCGTGATCACGCAGGATGTGCCTGATGGGGCGCTGGCACTGGGCCGCGCGCGTCAGGACACGAAAACCGGACTTGGCAAGCGGTTGATGGACCGGTTGCGCGCGGCGAAAGCCGCGAAAACGAAAGGCTAGCGCGATGTGTGGAATTGTGGGTGTGCTGGGTCGGCACGAGGTATCGCCAATCATTCTGGATGCGCTCAAGCGGCTGGAGTACCGCGGCTACGATTCCGCCGGGATCGCAACGATTCACATGGGCGCACTTGACCGGCGGCGTGCCGTGGGCAAGCTGATAAATCTGTCGGACCTGATGGTGCACGAACCCTTGCGCGGCCGCTCGGGTATCGGGCACACGCGTTGGGCCACCCATGGCGGCCCTTCAGTCGCCAATGCTCACCCTCACCGTGCAGGTCGCGTGGCTGTGGTTCACAATGGCATTATCGAGAATTTTCGCGCCCTGCGCGCCGAACTGGCCGAAAAGGGTGCCAGTTTCACCAGCGAGACCGACACCGAAACCATCGTGCAACTGGCCAGCCATTACCTTGATGAGGGGCTGACCCCTGTGCAGGCTGCGCGCGCCACGCTCAAGCGTCTGGACGGCGCGTTTGCGCTGGCTTTCCTGTTCGAGGGCGAAGAGGACCTCATCATCTGTGCCCGGCGCGGGTCGCCCTTGTGCATCGGCCATGGCGAAGGCGAGATGTATCTTGGCTCAGACGCGATCGCGCTGTCGGAAATGACCAATCGCATCACCTATCTGGAAGAAGGCGACTGGGCGATCCTGACCCGGAATGGCGTTCAGATATTCGATGCCGAAGATCACCAGACCGCGCGTCCGCTGACCCAGATTAACGCCGCTCAGGCACGGGTGGACAAATCCGGGCACCGGCATTTCATGGCCAAGGAAATGGCCGAACAACCCGCGATCCTGCAGTCCGCGATGGCGTCCTACTCGGGGGTGGGCGAAGGCGGCATCGACCTGCCAGAGGGGCTTGATTTCGCACGCGCCGACCGGTTGATCATGGTGGCGTGTGGAACCGCCTATTATGCCTGTCAGGTTGCGAAATACTGGTTTGAGCAGTTCGCGGGCCTGCCGGTCGAGTTGGATATCGCGTCTGAATTCCGCTACCGGGCACCTGTGCTTGGACCGGAAAATGTGGCGATCTTTGTCAGCCAGTCGGGCGAAACGGCGGATACTCTGGCCGCGTTGCGCCACGTCAAGCCGCATGTGGCGCAGGTGGTTTCGGTGGTGAATGTGCCCACATCGTCCATCGCGCGTGAAAGCGATATGGTGCTGCCGATTCATGCTGGCCCCGAAATTGGCGTCGCCTCTACCAAGGCCTTTACGGCCCAGTTGCAGGTTCTGGCGCTGCTGGCGTTGCGCGCGGGCCGCGCGCGCGGCAAGTTGACCCCCGAGGAGTATGCCGCACGGCTGGACGAGTTGCGCGCGGCCCCCGGTTTCATCGCTCAGGCGCTGGACCGAGAAGACGAAATCCGACGCCTTACGGAAATTCTGGCGAAAGCGCGCGACGTGCTGTTCCTTGGGCGTGGGGTGATGTTCCCGCTCGCTTTGGAAGGGGCGCTGAAGCTCAAGGAAATCAGCTATATTCATGCCGAAGCCTATGCTGCGGGCGAGTTGAAGCACGGCCCTATCGCGCTGATTGACAAGGACCTGCCGGTCATCGTCCTTGCGCCGCATGATGCGCTGTTCGAAAAGACCGTCTCGAATATGCAGGAAGTGATGGCGCGGCAGGGCAAGGTGCTGCTGATTTCGGATGCCAAGGGCCTGCGCGAGGCAGGCGAGGTGCCCTATAGTCTGCAGATGCCCACAGTGCCCGATATCATCGCGCCCATGGTCTATGCCGTGCCTGCGCAACTGATTGCCTATCACACGGCGTTGCACCGGGGCACGGATGTGGACCAGCCGCGTAATCTGGCGAAATCCGTGACTGTGGAATGAGCGTGCCCCCCGAGTTGCAGGGACGGCTGCACGGCATGGGCGATGCGGTCAAGGCCGCAGAGATGGCGGCCTATCACAAGACAGACCGCAGCTTTCTGGGGGTTCCGGCGCTGTTGCTGGATGAAATGGCGCGTGACTTGCGCCGCGGCATGACACTGCCCGAACGGCTGGAGACTGCGCAGGCGCTCTGGAATAGTGATACTCATGAGGGCCGCATCCTTGCGGCCAAGCTGCTGACCCAGGCCCGGATCCGGCCCGATGATGCCCCGGTCTGGGACATGATCGTGGCCTGGGTGCCGCAATTCGACTCCTGGGCGCTGGCCGATCATGTCGCGATTGCCGGGGCCAAGCGGTTGCAGGCCGTGCCCGCGCGCCTGAACGAGGTCGAAACCTGGACCACAGACTCCAACCTCTGGGTACGACGCGCGGCGCTGGTGATGACGCTGCCTTGGGCGCGCCTTGCGCATCCGAAAGCTGCTGATCTGGCAGTGCGCGAGCGGGTGCTGGGATGGGCGGCGGGCTATGTCGAGGACCGCGACCGCTTTATCCAGAAAGCTGTCGCATGGTGGTTGCGCGACCTGTCGCGTCGCGATCCGGCCCGTGTCCGGGCGTTTCTGGACGGTCCGGGCGCCGCGCTGACACAGGCTGCCCGAACCGAGGCCGAACGGCTGATGGGGCCGGGCGCACCCGGCGATCAGGTGTCTGAACCGCAGTCGCAGTCATCGGGTTTCTGAAACGCAAGTCCGGGGTGCGACAGGCTTGGTTGCGTCCGCCAACAGGATCGTGGTGCGTAACGCTGCAAGCCTCCGAACCGCAGACGCAGTCTGCGGCCACCATGCGGCATTGTCTATTGCTTGAGGGCCGCCAATGCCTCGGCCAGATCAAGTTTCCCGTCATAAAGCGCGCGGCCCGAGATGGCCCCGTCCAGCGCCACGCCGCAATCGCGCAATGCGATCAGATCGTCCAGCCGCGACACACCGCCCGACGCGATAACCGGAACCTGCACGGCGCGCGCCAGTGCGGCAGTTGCAGCGACATTCGGACCCTGCATTGCACCATCGCGGTTGATGTCGGTGTAGATTATGGCGGCGACGCCCGCATCCTCGAACCGCCGGGCGAGGTCGATCACGTCCATGTTGGTTTCCTCGGCCCAGCCACGGGTTGCCACCCGGCCTTCGCGCGCATCGATGCCCACAGCGACCTGACCGGGAAACGCGCGCGCGGCGGCGTGCACCAGACCCGGGTCTTCGACAGCCACAGTGCCCAGAATAACCCGGCGCAACCCCTTGGCAAGCCAGCCTTCGATTGTCGCCATGTCACGGATGCCACCGCCAAGCTGACAGGGCAGGTTCACGGCACCCAGAATGGCATCGACAGCGGCGGCATTGACCGGTGCACCCGCGAAGGCCCCGTTCAGATCCACCAGATGCAGCCATTCGGCCCCTTGATCGGCAAAGCTCTGGGCCTGTTCGGCAGGCGCGTCACTGAATACGGTCGCCTGGTCCATCGCGCCCTTGAACAGGCGCACGCATTGCCCGTCTTTCAGGTCGATCGCGGGATATAGGATCATGAGCTGGGCCTTTCTTTCGGGGGCTGCGCGCTTTCTAGCCTGTGGCCACGCGCAGGAAAACCCCGGAAAGCTGCGCAGGCCGCGCTTAGCGCCGCCCACCCTGAATGACGCGCAGGACGGGCGATGCAGGGGCCGGGGCCGGGGCTGACGCTGTCGTATCGGGCAGGGCGGTCACCTTGGCCCGCACGAAACGGCGCGGCGTGCGACCGATGCTGCCTTCGGTTTCCAGCACGCCAAGGACGCGATTGATCTGACCGGCGTCATCGGTCAGTGGCAGCAAGACCAGTTTTGCGTTCAGCATGGGCAGTCCGAATCCGTCCTCGCCCTGCAATGCCAGCGTGACACGGACACCCCGTGCGACCTGTGCCAGCGCCTCGGTCAGGTCGGCCCGCGCCGCGCCTGCAAAGAGCGTGCTCAGCGGCATGCCGCGCATGTCCATGTCCAGCAAATGCTCGACCCGATGCCCGCAGATGCGCAGCCTTGCGACGCGCGGCGTGACCAGTTCCGCCAGAAAGACATGCGGCAGCGCGGCACCCAGTGCGCGGGCATCGACTGCAGCGCGCGATGGCACCGCACCTGCCTGACGCAGACTGGTCCAATAGTCCGTCACCTGTGACAGTATCCGGGGCGGTGCCCCGAGGTCATGGATCTGCGTCGTGTGTTTGGGCATAAAATCTGTCATGTCACCCCTCTTGTGTCTTACCGTCTGCGCTGTGGCACATTCGGTCCACCCCGTGAGAGTTTGCGAAATTCAGGCTTAATGGTAGTGCAAGCTCTCTTAACAATCGTTTAATAGCTCAAATTTGGTCTGATTTATGCCGCATTTTGCGCAACTGGTTAATTCGTGCTGGCCGCTCTGCAGTGCGACAAGGAGAGGACGCGCATGTATTCGATGACAGGATTTGCCAGCCGTGTCGGGTCCGCACGGGTGGTCAGCGGTTTGGTCGAATGGGAGTGGGAGTTGCGCGCAGTGAATGGTCGCGGTCTGGACCTGCGATTGCGGCTGCCCGAAGGCCTTGGTTTCATGGAGAAAACGCTGCGTGATACCCTTGCGCGGGCCGTCGGCCGTGGCAATGTCACGCTCTCGCTGCGCCTGCGGATTTCGTCCGATGGTGCGAGTGCGCAGGTCGATCCTGACGCGTTGCAGACCCTGCTGGCGGCGCTTGACCATGTGGGCAGTCAGGCGGAACAGGCGGGGCTTTTGCTACAGCCCCCCAGCGCGCTCGACCTGCTTGGCTGGCGCGGTGTCCTGCCCGCCAGCCCGAATCTTGCCACAATTCCGCCCGAAGACCTTGAAGCGCTTCTGCGTCCCGAGTTAGACCTGCTGCTGGCCGATTTCCTGCAGATGCGCGCGCAAGAGGGGCAGGCGCTGGCGCAGGTGCTGGCCGATCAGCTAGAACAGATTGCAGCACTTGTTGCGCAGGCCAAGGGATTGCTTGAGCAGCGCAGTGCCGAGATGAACGCACATTACCGCAAGGCACTGGCTCTGGTCATGGACGCGACCGAGGCCGACCCGGCCCGCGTCGCGCAGGAGATTGCGATCCTTGCCGTCAAGTCCGACCTGACCGAAGAGATCGACCGCCTGATGGCGCATTGCGCGGCGGGCCGCGCGCTATTGGCTGCAACCGGCTCTGTTGGCCGCAAACTCGATTTTCTGACGCAGGAATTCAACCGAGAGGCCAATACATTGTGTTCCAAGGCACAGCATCTGGAGATGTCGCGCATCGGGCTTGACCTCAAGACCGTGATCGACCAGATGCGCGAGCAGGTCCAGAATGTGGAGTGACCCCATGCCGCGCCGTGGTTTGCTGATTATCCTTTCGTCACCCTCGGGGGCCGGTAAATCGACGCTTGCCCGTGGCCTGATGGAGTGGGACCCGACGATCCGCTTTTCGGTGTCGGCGACCACACGCGCGCCGCGGCCGGGCGAAATGGATGGGCGCGAATACTATTTCCGCACCCGAGAGGCGTTTGAAGCGATGATCGCGGCGGGCGAGATGCTGGAACATGCCGAAGTGTTCGGCAATTTCTACGGCTCGCCCAAGGCACCCGTCGCCGCCGCACTAGCCGAAGGCCGCGATACCCTGTTCGATATTGACTGGCAGGGAGGCCAGCAGGTCCGCAATTCGTCGCTTGGGCAGGATGTCGTCTCGGTTTTCGTCTTGCCGCCCTCAATTGCCGCTCTCGATGCCCGGTTGCGTAACCGTGGGCAGGACAGCGACGCGGTGATCGCGGCCCGGATGCGGAAATCGCGCGATGAGATTAGCCATTGGGCCGAATATGATTATGTTCTGGTAAATGATGATCTGGAGGCGACGGCGGCACGGTTACGCGGCATTATCGAGGCAGAACGTGCGCGCCGTGTGCGCCAACCGGGCCTGACCGAATTTGTGCGCGGCCTGAACAGGGAGTTCGAGGAACGGAAGCTGGATTGAGTGTGATCTCACAAGGATTTTACGCCACCAGCGCCAAGAAACATTAAAATCTACCATTTCTTACTTTTCCGCCCGATGATTCTCCTTTAGGTTGTATTTGAGCTGATGGATTTGCGCTATGATAGTATCTTGTTTTCTCATTGCGATCGCGACCGGCATCGTCGCGGCCAGTTTCACAGTCGCGGCTGGTTACGGGTTTCTGTTGGCACTGCTTGCCTACAGTCTTGCCGGGTCAATGGCGCTTTTGCTGGCGATGGCCATCGCAACGGCTGTCTGGCGGCGCTGACGGTCGCTCCTGTCTGATGAATTGCCGGTGCGATGATTGCGCCCAAGGACTGCGACGGGCAGAGTCTGCATGACCTGACCCGAGAGACCATCGCCTTGCCCCTGACCCAACACAAGTCGGAATTGCGCGCCAGCATCATGACTGCGCGTGCACAGGCTGCCGCCGCGCCCGCGGCCCTTGCAGACACCATCGCCGCGAATGATGCGCTGGGCGCGCTGATTTCCGCCCGTTATGGTGCCAGACTACCCCTGATCGCATTGGCGGGCTACATGCCGATGCGCAGCGAGATTGACCCGCTTCCGTCAATGCGCGCGCATCCTGGACCAGTATGTGTGCCGGTGATCGAGGGGCGCGGATTGCCA
>SKRW01000270.1 GCA_007118295.1 Paracoccaceae bacterium
AGCGGGTCGGGCTGTCGGCTTCATCATGCTGGCGGCGCGTGCGTGCGCTGGAGGAAACGGGCGCGATCCGCCGCTATACTGTCGATCTGGATGACGCAGTGCTGGGGGATCAGTTCAAGGCCATCGTGCATGTGAACCTTGTCCGACATGATCAGGCGCTGGTCCGCGACTTTATCCGCATGACCCACATGAGCGATGTGGTCCGCGCCTGCTATGCAACGACTGGCAGCGCGGATTACCACCTGCATATCACATGCCGCGACCTGCACGCCTATAACCGGTTTCTTGACGATCACCTGTTGTCGTTGCCCGCGGTCAAGGACGCACAGACCCATCTTGTCTTGAAGACCATCAAGGGCTGACACCCAGCTACAACAGCAGATCGCGCACCCGTCAAATGCGAAGGCCCGGAAACCGGATGCGCGCGGTCATGTGACAGTGCAAACCGATGCAGTGCTGGCCCTTGTGTTGGCAGGCGGTCGGTGGTCGGTTTCCAAAGCGACACAAAAGGCGTGCCATGGGCGCGCCTGACACGCGGAATCTCAGATTTTCCGGACACCTACGGCTTGTGACAGTTCGTGCTGCAATTTGCGCTCTCCCTCGGCGCGGGGGCTGCTGTACTGTGCCAGAAGCAGATAGGCGACCGGTGTCAGATAGAGTGTTGCGAGCGTTGCCAGCCCAAGCCCGCCGACAATGACCCAACCCAGAGCCTCGCGCGCTTCGGCACCCGGCCCAGAGGACAGAACCAGCGGCACGCCGCCCAGAACAGTCGAGGTCATGGTCATCATGACGGGACGCAGCCGGATACTGGTGGCATTGCGGATCGCCTCCAGCGTCTCGGCACCGTCATCGCGCAACTGATTGGCAAACTCCACGATCAGGATGCCGTTCTTGGCCATGATGCCCACCAGCAGCACCAATCCGATCTGTGAATACACATTCAGACTGACCCCCGTGATCAGCAAGGCAAAGGCCGCGCACGCCAAACCAAGGGGCACAGTCACCATCACCACAACCGCCGAAATGAAGCTTTCGAACTGCGCCGCCAAGACAAGGAACACGACCAGAATTGCAAAGCCAAAGACCAGAAGGATACCGCCAGAGGTTTCGTCCAGCGTCGCTGCTTCTGCCAGCGGAATGATGCGCTCGTTTGCGGGCAGCACTTCGGCGGCCAGACGCTCGGCCTCGGCCATCGCTGCGCCAAGGGGAAATCCGGGCGAAAGACCGGCTGTCACCTGAACCGCGCGCTGTTGCGACTCGCGGGCCAGTTGCGGGGCTGTCGCGCGCTCTTCCAGACTGATGAAACTTGAAATCGGCAGGATCTGCCCGCTATCGGTGCGGATGAAGCTTTGTTCCAGATCATTGGGGTCGCGCACTGGTGTGCGGGTGGACAGCATCTGAATGTCATAGCTGCGGTCGTCAATGAACACACTGCCCACGCTGCTGCCATCCAGCACCGCCTGCAAGGCATCGGCCAGACCATCCAGATTGACCCCAAGATCAGAGGCGCGCTCGCGGTCCACCGATATCGACAACTGTGGCTGTGTCGTCTCGAAATCCAGCCGCACCTGACCAAACCGCGCATCGTCATTCATGCGATTGACCAGTTCCTGCGCATTGTCTGCAATCGCGTCGTAGTCATTGCCCAGCACGGCAAAGCGCAAACCCTGACCCGCCCCCCGTATCCGCAGCGAGTTGGGCTGGATCGCAAAGGCGCGCACACCAATCACGTTGCGCAGCCCGGCATTGATCTGGCCTACGATGTCTTGCTGGCTGCGCGTGCGCTGGTCCCAGTCGGCCAGTGTCATCACCATGAAGGCGCGGTTGTCACCCCCGCCAATACCGACGATGGAAAAGAGGTTCGTCACCTCGCCGGACTCGCGCAGGGGGGCGATGACCGACTCGATTTCGCGCACCTTGGCGTCGGTGTATTCGATGGACACGCCTTGCGGGGCCGTAACGGACAGGAGCGCCACGCCCCGGTCCTCTGGCGGGGTCAGTTCCTGCGGAATGGATTGTGCGGCAAACCAGCCCGTGGCCGCGAAAAGCAGGGCACCCAGCACGATAGCCCAAGGGTAGGCCAGCGCGCGATCAAGGCTTTTCTCGTAGCCTTGTGAAATCCATGTGCCCAATCGCGCAACTGGACCCGGCGCGGTTTCGGCGTTGGTTTCGCGCAGCAAGCGACTGGCCAGAACCGGGCAGAGCGTCAGCGCCACGACCGATGACAGCAGAACCGCCATGGCCAGCGTAAAGCCGAATTCGCGAAACAGACCGCCTGCCTGACCGGGCAGAAAGGACAGCGGAACAAACACCGCCGCCAGCGTGGCGGTCGTGGTGACAACGGCAAAGAATACCTGTCGCGTGCCCAGAACGGCAGCCGCCCGCGCACCCATGCCTTGCCCCCGCCGCCGGACGATGTTTTCCAGCACCACGATGGCATCATCAACCACCATGCCCGTGGCCAGAACCAGCGCCAGCAGTGTCAGGATATTGACCGAGAACCCGACCAGATAGATCGCCGCAATCGTGCCGATCAGCGCAATCGGCATGGTGATCGCGGGCACCAGCGTTGCGCGGCCATCCCGCAGGAACAGGTAGATCGTGGCCACCACGATCAGAAGTGCCAGCGTAAGGGTTTTCAGCACTTCGGTTATCGCGCCACCAACGAAAGTGGCCTCGTCCGAGGTAACGAATATGCGCACATCTTCGGGCAGGATATCCTGCAGATCATCCACGATCGCGCGCACATTGCGCGAGATATCCAGCGTGTTGCTTTGCGCCTGACGCAGGATGCCCAGACCGATGCCCGTTTCACCGTTGGCGCGCAGCACTGTCTCGCCCGGCGCAGGGCCGAGTGTGACCATTGCCACATCGCCCAGACGCACATCGCCGCGCAGGATCAGTGCCTCGAATGCGGCGGGCGTCGTGACATTGGCCGTGGTGCGGACCTGAATGCTTTGACGTTCGCTGGACAGGACCCCTGCCGGGACGTCGAAAGACACTGTGCGCAGCGCATTTCGGATATCGGCCAGATTGAGGCCACGCGCGGCCAGTTCCAGCATGTCGATATCCACACGGAAAATCTGATCGCGCGCGCCAAAGACCTGCAGGTCAGCCACGCCGGGAGCAGAGATCAGGCGATCTTCGACCAGCTCTTCGACGATGCGCGTCAATTCCTGCACCGAGCGGGACGCCGAGGTGACAGAAATACGCATCACGGCATCGGCATCGGAATCTGCCTTGATGATGCGCGGCTCTGCAACATCGTCGGGCAGCGCATTGCGGATGCGGCCAATGGCGTCGCGAATATCGGTGGCGGCGACATCAATATCAGCGGAATCGGAAAATTCCGCCACAACCTGCGACCGGCCAAAGCGCGAACTCGAGGAAATGCTCTGCACCCCGGCGACGCGTCCCACGGCACCTTCAATGCGGCTGGTCACTTCGCGGTCAATAGTTTCGGGTCCGGCCCCGTTGAATTGCGTGGTCACGGTGATGACGGGCCTGTCCACATCGGGCAATTCGCGCACTTCGACGGCAAACAGACCGGCTAGTCCGGCGATCACGATCAGCGCGCTGAACACGAAAGCCAGAATCGGGCGGCGCACGAACAGCGCGATGCCTGATTGCGAAATGATGCGGATTTCGCTGTCGCTGCGGCTTTTCTCGGGGCTGTCGGTCATTGGCGTGCCTCAGATTTCGGGACTTGCATCGTCGGATTGTGCAGTCTCTGTCTCGTCGCGGCGCACGCCATCGGGTCCGCGCAACTCTCGTGGGGCGACGGTTGCACCGGGGCGCAGGTTCTGCACCCCTTCGACCACAACAAGACTGCCCGCTTCCAGATCGGCACGCACCAGCACTGCGGTGTCGCGGCGCTGGACCACTTCAACAGAAACCCGGCGAACTGCATTCTCGTCATCCACCGCCCAGACAAAGGCACCGTTGCGGTCCCATTGTATTGCCATCGGGTCCAGCAGAGGCAGGGTTTCCCCCGGCAGATCGAACGACACCCGAAACGCCATGCCGGGGCGCATGCGGTCATCTTCGTTCGCGATCTGGCCTTGAACACGCAAGGCGCGATTGCCCTGATCGACGCGGGCATCGGTTGCCAGCACCGTGCCTTGCAAGATTTCTCGCGGGCGTGACAAAGGGTTTGCTTCCAGTGCGTCACCGGGCCCGACAAGGCCGACAAAGCGTTCAGGTACATCGAAATCAATGCGCAATGTGCTTCGGTCATCAAGGCGCGCAAGTTCGGTGTTCGTGGTGATCTGGTTGCCGATCTCCAGATCGATCAAACCGATCCAGCCTGAAATCGGTGCCATGATCTGGCGTCGTTCCAGTTCGAACTCTGCATCGCGCAAATCCAGATTGGCGCGGTTGAGGGCCAGTTCGGCCTCGTCAATCTGGACCTGTGTGGCAGACCCGCTGCTTTGCAGTTGTGCAACGCGGTCGGCACGGGCCTGAGCGTCGCGCAGGGCAAGTTCTGCGCGCGCTACGGCGAGTTCCTGCGCGTTGGAATTGAGGCGCGCAACGATCTTTCCGGCATCCACCCAATCGCCCGAGGCGACATTCACCTCTATCAAGGTGCCTGACACTTCGGATGTCAGCGAAACGCTGCGTTCGGCCCGCGATGTGCCTATGGATACAAGCCGCCTGCCTGCATCCTCAATGCCGACTTCCTGCGCGATCACGGCAATCCCGCCACCGCCCCCACCCGGAAACCCGCCACCTGGCCTGCCGCCAGCACCGCCA
>SKRW01000147.1 GCA_007118295.1 Paracoccaceae bacterium
GCGTCAGATCAGCGGCAGCGCGCGCAGGCGGTCCCGCAACCGGATGACCAACTCGCCGACCGGGCCATCTGCGCGCGCTGTCTGTGCCGCTTCGGCCAGCGCCGGGTCCGAGAGGCTGCGCCCGAGAGCCGTGATAAACTGCAACGCATAGGCGCGCTGTCTGGGGCGCACCTGCCCGGTCAGCAGATCGAGTGCCAGATACAGGTCGTCCCGCAGCGCAGAAGTATCGGACGGGGCGGCATGGTCGGGGTGGTGATCGGGGCGGAACTGAAAGAACACAGGCGCAAGCTGCTGGCGAAACGCCCTGATGCTGGCAAAGGGTTTGGCAAGGAACCGGTCCGCCCCGGCACCCAGCGCCGCGCTTTCCATCTCGGGCTGGCCCGAGATGGCGATGATCAGCGGCACGCGCGGGCGTTTGTGGTCAATCTCGGTGATCAGGTCCAGCCCCGAGCCATCGGGCAGGCCCAGATCGACCAGCACCGCGTCGGGGGTATAGAGCGACAGGTGACGTCGGGCCCCCTGCAGCGTTTCCGCCCGGCGCAACCGGCCCCCCGCGCCGCGAAACATCAGGCGGATCGATTCGCTGCTGACGCGCGAATCCTCGACCAGCAAAAGTGTCCCACCGCGCAGATGCGGCTGCGACAGGGCGCAGTGTGGCAAGTGCGGCGATGGGGATGCAAGCGCATGTTCGGTGTTCATCATATCCTCCGGGCCAGGTGGGTCCATGACAGCGCAAAATGCCTAACATGCCCTTAAGCCGCTGCGTCGCGCTGTCACGGTCGCGTGGGGCGGGCTTGTTTTGCCGAACCGGAAGCCGCATAAGCAGACTCGAAAATTGCCACGGAGGGCGGGAATGATAGGTCGGCTGAACCATGTTGCCATCGCAGTGCCGGATCTGGAGGCGGCCGCCGCACAGTATCGCAACACGCTGGGGGCCGAAGTGGGCGCGCCGCAGGATGAGCCGGATCACGGGGTGACAGTCGTGTTCATCACGCTGCCCAATACCAAGATCGAATTGCTGTATCCGCTGGGTGACAGCAGCCCGATACAAGGGTTTCTGGACAAGAATCCCGCAGGCGGGATTCACCATATCTGCTACGAGGTCGAGGATATTCTGGCCGCGCGCGACAGGCTCAAGGCCGAGGGCGCGCGCGTTCTGGGGACGGGCGAGCCCAAGATTGGTGCGCATGGCAAGCCAGTGCTGTTCCTGCATCCCAAGGATTTCAACGGCTGTCTGGTCGAACTGGAGCAGATCTGATGTCGATCATGTCCGCCATAGCACTTTACGGAATCATCTGGTTCATGACCCTGTTTCTGGTCCTGCCCTTTCGCATGACCACACAGGGCGAAGCAGGCGAGGTGGTGCCGGGCACGCCGTCATCAGCGCCTTCGGACGTGCAGATGTGGCGCAAGGCGAAGCTGGTGACTGTGATTGCCACTGTCGCCTTTGTGGTGATCGCCGGGATCATCCTGTCGGAAATCATCACCTTTGACATGATCGAGAGTGTCACGCGTCGGCGCTGATATCCAGCGGATGCATCCGGTGATACAGATGCGTGAACACCGCCGCACCCACCAGTGGCATGGCAAGGTTCACGATGGGGATGCTGAGCCCGATTGCAAGCAGGACACCGGGCAGCCATAGCCAGTAGAAATCACGTTTATAGAGTGCCTGCGCGGCCTCGCGGTCATTGCGGCGGCGTGCCACCATCGTGAAATACTCGCGCGACAGCAGAAAGCCGTTCAGGATCCAGATTGCTGCGATCCCCCAGCCGTTTGATATCGCGAACACGGCCATGCCCACGACATTCACCGCGACCAGCAGCCCGAAATAGCGCAGACTGTCGCTGATTGCTTCGAGAAAGGGCGTGCGATTCCGGGGTTCCAGCCCGCGATAATGCTCTGCCTCAACTGCATCGGCCACGTCATCCAGAAACAGGCCCGTGAAGATCGACGCCACGGGTGCCATCAGGAAGACTGACAGCCCGATCAGATACAGGATCGAGCCGAGCGAGAACAGCGAGGACAGCCCCTGCACCTGTCCGGTGATGGGCAGAAACAACGCACCGGGGATCAGCAACTGCACGATCAGCAGCACAAACGCATACAGCACGAACAGTAGCGCCAGAGACAGCGCAATCCCGATCCACAACAGTTTGCGATAGCGGGCATCGCGCAACTGGGTGATGGCATTCAGATAGGCAGTGATCATGGGGTAGCCCCCTCTGGTCGGCGGGTTGCAAGTGCATGTGTGAGATGGGTAAAGGCAGCCACGCCGACAACTGGCATGAGCAGGTTCAGAAATGGGACCGACAGCAGCACCGCAAGCGTGACTCCTGCAAGCAGCAGCGTAGTGCGATGGCTTTGCCGGAAGTTCCGGATTGTCGGGCGATCAGCGCTGCGTTCGATGATCATGGTCACATACTCCCGCGACAGCAGCCATCCGTTCAGCACCCAGAAAAAGACCACCCCCCACAGCAGGCCGAAAATGGCAAAAGCCATGAAAGACACCATATTGATGCCAAGCATCAGCGAAAAATAGCGGATGGAATCCAGCCACAGCTTTTGCTTGTCTTGCCGGACTGTGGCGGACAGTTGCGGATAGTGCCGCGCCTCGACATCGTCGGCCACCGCGTTGAGGTGCAACCCGGTAAACAGCGAGGCGACGGGGGCCATCAGGAAGACCGAAAGCATCAGCATGGTTGCCACCGAGATAACCGAGAAGTAATTTCCCAGCCGGTCCATCCTCGTGCCGTCGGAATAGACAAAGGTTTCGCCCTCGATCGCGGCGAAAATCTGGATCAGCAGGACGTAGAGGACAAACAGCAGAACCAGCGACAGCGCCGCACCGATCAGCGCAGTCTGGCGAAAGCGCGGTTCTCGCAATTGCCGAAAGGCCTGAGTGTAACTGCTGCGGATCATGGCTGCCATGTGGTCAGTGCCGCGATATCGGGTCGCGGGCGTTCAGGGGGTGCGGCGGAGCTGGTGCCGATATGGACAAAGCCCGCAACCGATTCGTGCGGTGCAAGCCCAAGCGTTTTCAGAATAAAAGCGTCATAGGCGGGCCAGCCGCTCAGCCAGTTCGCGCCCCAACCGCTGGCCAGTGCTGCATTGACCAGCCCCAGACAGACCGCGCCGGCGGACAGGGTTTGCTCGATCTCGGGGATCTTGTCTGATGGTTTGGGGCTGGCCACGACCGCGACAATCAGATGGGCATCGGCAAAGCTGCGGGCGGATTTCGCGCATTTCTCGGGGTTGATCCCGGAGGTCGGGCCGCGCGCCGAGACTGTTTCGGCCATTTGCGTGCAGGCACCGCGCCCCATCACGATAAAGCGCCACGGTTCCAGCTTGCCATGGTCCGGCACACGGGCGGCGGCTGTCAGCAAGGTGGCGATCTGGTCATGGTCGGGCACCGGCGGAACGAGCAACTTGGCTGGCCGAGAGCGCCGCGTCAGCAGGAAATCCATGACAGCGGGGTTTGGGGTCATGCGCTTGGGCTCCGTCTGGTTCTGATTGCAGGCTAGTCTTTTCAGGGCGCAGCGAAAAGGGCAATCCGGGCGCGCGACGGGTTTGCGAATGATTCCGCAGGCACTGCACATGCATCACGCGCCTGCCAGTGCACATGGGTTTAACCCTCTGTTCAGTCGTGCCGGGGATACTTGGCCAGATTTCCTGACGCGCTGTCCGCTATATGATGAGCACATTGCCACTCAATGACCAGTTGACCCGTGAACGTCGGGCCCGACTGCGTGCCGAGCGCCTGTATGAGCAGGTGCAGGGCGAGTTGCGTCAGGCCAATGAGCAATTGAAGGCGCATGCCTACAGCCTGTCCGACCAGATCATTGCGCAACGCGAGGAATTGCTGGAAATCCGCAACCATGCGCAGACCCTCGAAGGGCGCAACACGCAGGTCGCACAGGACCTGCAGATTGCCCATAGCGAGGTTGATCTGGCCAATCTGCGGCTGCGCGAAGCGGTCGAAACCCTGAAAGACGGGTTTGCCGTGTTCGACAAGGATCATGTGATGATCCTGGCCAATCAGGCGTATCTGAGCGTGTTTCGTGCCTTTCCCGAAGTGCGGCCGGGCATATCCTATCGTCGCGTTGTCGAGATTTGCGCCTATGAGGGGGTGGTCGATCTGGAGGGGCAGTCCGCCGAAAACTGGGTGCAGATGATGCTGTCGCGCTGGCATGCGTCCGAGATTGCGCCCCATGAGATGCACTTCACGGCGGGTATCTCGGTCCGGTTGGTGGACCGGCGCGTGGTGAATGGCGATGTGGTGTCGCTGGTCCACAACATAACCGAGGCCTTGCGCTATCAGCGCGAATTGATCGAGGCACAGGAAAAGGCCGAGGCCGCGGCACAGGCGAAGTCTGCCTTCCTTGCCAATATGAGCCACGAAATCCGCACTCCGATGAACGGTGTGGTGGGCATGTCCGAATTGCTGGCCGAAACGACGCTAGACCCTGACCAGCGGGCCTATGTCGATACGATCTGCACCAGTGGGCAGGCCCTTGTGCAGATCATCAATGACATTCTGGATTTCTCCAAGATGGATGCGGGCCGCATGGAGTTGCATCCAGAGCCGTTCGATCTGGAAAAGACCATCCATGACGTGCTGAGCCTGCTGGCCGCGACCGCGCGCGCCAAGCAGATCGAACTGATTCTGGATTATGACCTGTTCCTGCCCGACCGCCTGATCTGTGACCCCGGACGGGTGCGGCAGATCCTGACCAATCTGGTGGGCAATGCGCTGAAATTCACCGAATCGGGTTATGTGCTGGTGCGTGCCGTGGGCATGGGCGCGTCCGATGCGGGCCATGTCGTCAACATCACGGTCGAGGATACGGGGATCGGCATCTCGTCCGAGGATCAGGGCCTGATCTTTACCGAGTTCAGCCAGGTCGAAACGACGGCGAACAGGCGGTTCGAGGGGACGGGGCTGGGGCTGGCCATAACCAAACGCATCGTGACGGCCATGGGCGGCACGATCTGGGTCGAGTCAGAGCCCGGTGTGGGGTCGTGTTTCGGGGTTTCGGTCGATCTGGCCGCGGATAGCAGCACGCGCAATGGGGGGCCTGTGCCGCAGGCCCTGGGCATTGGCAGCGCCTTGATCGTCAGCGATCACCTTATCAGCCGCGAGATCCTGTCGCGCAGGCTTGCGGCCTGCGCCGTGTCGGTCAGCACGGCGACCCAGATGGATGTCGCCCTGCGCCATGTCGCGAAGGCATGCCCTGATCTGGTGCTGGTCGATCAGGACCTGTCCGAGCCTTCGGTCCCAGAATTGCTGGAAGCACTGCAAGCCGCCTGCGCCGGTCTGCCCGTGGTCATGCTGTGCACCAGCATGTTCGAGGCCCGCGAGGCCATGCAGTCCGGGCGTTTGCGCGCAGCATTGCCCAAGCCGCTGTTATGGCGCGATCTGGTGCAGGTTCTGGCACCGGAACAGGCACCGGAGCGATCTGAACCACAAGCACCCTTGTCGGCCCCACTGGTCGCTAAGATGGCCGCCGCACGTCCTGTCCGGGTGCTCTATGCCGAGGATAACAAAACCAACCGACTGGTGTTTGCCAAGATGCTTGCCGCGCAGGATCTGGACCTGCATTTCGTCGCGGACGGGCAACTTGCGGTCGAGAAATTCGCCGAGATCGCGCCTGATATCGTGTTCATGGATGTCTCGATGCCGCGGATGGACGGACGCGAGGCAACACGCCGCATCCGAGCGATGCCCACAGGCAAGGAGGTGCCGATCATCGCGCTGACAGCACATGCGCTTGAGGAAGAGATTGACCGGATCATGGCAGCGGGTATGAATGCCATGTTGACCAAACCTCTGCGCAAGGCCGAATTGCTGCGCGCCTTGCAAGATCACATGCCTGCGGGGCTGGATCAGGGCGTTGGTGGTGCCAAAGATGGCACGGCTGGCGAAGCTCCGGCGTGACGAGCGTGCCGATATGCGCAAGCGGGTCAGGAACTGCGCAGGAAAACCGGCGCGTCGGGTTCCGACATCTCGGGCGCGTAGCGATATCCTGCGGTATCAAACTCGCGCAGGGCTTGCGCGTCCTGCAGGCGGTTTTCCAGAATATAGCGCGCCATCGCGCCGCGTGCTTTCTTGGCAAAGAAGCTGATGATGCGCGGCTCTGCCCCGTCACGCTCTTCCTTGAAAACTGGCGTGATGACGCGGGTCGTCAGCGCGTCGCGGGCGACCGCGCCGAAATATTCCTGCGAGGCGCAATTCACGATCACCCCGACCCCTGCGTCGCGGGCGGCATCGTCCAGCGCCGTGGCCAGACGTGTGCCCCAATAGTCATAAAGCGACTTTCCCTGTGCGGTGGCCAGTCGGCTGCCCATTTCCAGCCGGTAGGGCTGCATCGCGTCATGCGGGCGCAACAACCCATACAGCCCCGACAGAATGCGCAGATGCCCGTCTGCCCAATCCAGCGCATCCGCGTCCAGCGACGCCGCGTCCAGCCCGGTATAGGTATCGCCAGCAAAGGCATGGATCGCGGGGCGGGTCTGG
Organism: Paracoccaceae bacterium; assembly: GCA_007118295.1. Lineage (GTDB taxonomy): Bacteria > Pseudomonadota > Alphaproteobacteria > Rhodobacterales > Rhodobacteraceae > Roseinatronobacter. The sequence goes on from SKRW01000147.1 coordinate 6,518, forward strand.
TCAGGGTCGGGGGTCTCGGCGAACTGCGCGAACCGGTCAAGGTTCAGTGCGGCCAGAGTGTCGCTGATCTTCATCAGCTTTTTCAGCCCCTCGGCCCCGATCTTGCGCGCCTCATGGGCAAGATAGGTGGCATCGGCCTGAAACGCGGGGTCAGACAGCGGGCGCGGCGCGCCGCGCGGGGTCCAGTCGAGTTTCTTGGCGGGCGAGAGGATCACAAGCATGACAGCGGCACTTTCCGGTAGCGTTCAGGCGCTAGCTAGCGATTACGCGCGGTTTGTCCAGTGGCCAGCCTGTCGCGCCTTGCCCTTCGCGGCCCTGATGAGTAGGGTCGCGCCCAAATCGCCACCAAGGAGCGCCCGATGCTGTCCCTGATCCAGATCATCCTGCTTGTCCTGAGCATCGCGCAATGGATCATCATCATCCATATCATCATGAGCTGGCTGATCAATTTTCAGGTCATCAGCCTGAGCAACCAGCTTGTTGCCTCTATCTGGGATGGGTTGAACCGGCTGGTCGAGCCGGTCTATCGGCGCATCCGCCAGTTTCTGCCCGATCTGGGCGGGATTGATCTGGCACCGTTGGTGGCGCTGGTGGCGATCTATGCGATCCGCATCATCCTGATCAACAACGTGTCGATGTTCATCTGAGGTGATGACGGACCGCGCCACGCCCGAGGCGCTGCTGGAGCAGGTGTTCGGCTTTGCCGAATTCCGCCCCGGTCAGCGCGAGATCGTTGATGCGGTCACCGCCGGGCGCGATACGCTGGCGATCATGCCGACGGGTGGTGGTAAATCGCTGTGTTTTCAACTGCCTGCCTTGTGCCGCGACGGGGTGACGCTGGTCATATCGCCCCTGATTGCGTTGATGCGCGATCAGGTGCGCGGTCTGCAAGAGGTGGGGGTCGCGGCGGGGGCGCTGACATCCGGCAATACCGAAGCCGAAACTGACGCCGTCTATGCCGGGCTGGCGCGGGGTGAGTTGAAACTGCTGTATGTCGCGCCCGAACGGCTGGCCTCGGGGGGGACGATGGACCTGTTGCGCCGCGCGGGCTGTTCGCTGATCGCAGTGGACGAGGCGCATTGCGTCAGCCAGTGGGGCCATGATTTCCGCCCCGATTACCTGCGCATCGGCGATTTGCGCCGCGCGCTGGATGTGCCGCTGGCGGCCTTTACCGCCACGGCAGATGCCGAAACGCGCGACGAGATCATGCGCCGCCTGTTCCCCGCTGCGGCCCCGCAAGTGTTTCTGCGGGGGTTTGACCGGCCCAATATCCGGCTGAATTTCCGGGTCAAGAACAAGCCGCGCGAGCAGATCCTGACATATGCCGGGGCGCAAAAGGGGCAGTCGGGGATCGTGTATTGCGGCACCCGCGCCCGGACCGAGAGCCTTGCGCAGGCGCTGGTCAGTGCGGGCCACAACGCGCGCGCCTATCATGGCGGGATGGAAGCGCATGCGCGCCGCATGGTCGAGGAACTGTTCCAGCGCGAGGATGACCTGATCGTTGTGGCGACCGTGGCCTTTGGCATGGGCGTGGACAAGCCTGATATCCGCTGGGTGGCCCATGCCGACCTGCCCAAATCGATCGAGGCCTATTATCAGGAAATCGGCCGTGCGGGCCGTGACGGGGCACCGGCGGACACGCTGACGCTCTATGGCCCCGATGACATCCGCCTGCGGCGCTCGCAGATCGATGAAAGCCCCGCCCCGATGGAGCGCAAGCAGGCCGATCATGGGCGGCTGAACGCGCTGCTGGGACTGGCCGAGGCCGTGCAGTGCCGACGGCAGGTCTTGCTGGGGTATTTCGGCGAAGAAAGCGCGCCGTGTGGCAATTGCGACATCTGCGCAAGCCCAGTGCGTCTGTTCGATGCGACGACACCTGTGCGCAAGGCCCTGTCGGCGATGCTTCGGACAGGCGAGAGTTTCGGGACCGGGCATCTGATTGACATCCTGACCGGCAATTCCACCCCCAAGATACGCGCGCGCCAGCATGACGCCTTGCCGACATTTGCCGTGGGCAGCGATCTGTCAAAGGCGCGCTGGCAGGCGGTGTTCCGGCAGATGATGGGGCGCGATCTGGTGCGCCCTGACGCCGAACGCCACGGCGCGTTGCGCATGACCGAGGCCGCACGCCCGATCCTGCGCGGCGAGGCCGAGATACACCTGCGCGAGGATACGGTCGCAGGCGCGCAGGACCGGCCTGCCGTGCGCGCGCTGGTGGCGGAAGAGCATGCGCCGCTGCTGTCCGCGCTGAAAGCCAAGCGCCGTGCATTGGCCGAGACGGCGCGTGTGCCGGCCTATGTCATCTTTACAGACCGCACCTTGATCGAGATGGCTGAAACCCGCCCTGCGGATATGGACGCGATGGCGCGGATCACGGGGGTGGGGGCGAACAAGCTGGAGCGCTATGGTGCCCTGTTTCTGGAGGTGATTACCGGCGCTGCGCCGCAGGACCGGCACCCGCAACGCCGCAAGCTGGCCGGGCGCGAAGCGGGCGCGCTGTATGATACACTGTTCGAACTTGTGCGCGATCTGGAGCGTGGCGCGGATGGCACCGCCAAGTTGCTGACCATGTCGCCCGGCGTGTTGCGCGCAATCGCCGAGGCGCGCCCCGCGACGCTGGAAGCCTTGGCGCGGGTGCGCGGCATGGATCCGTCGCGGCTGGAGCGGTTCGGGCAGGCGATCCTGAACCAGTTGCAAGAGCTTTGAGAGGGGTCGTGGGTGCACAGCACCCACCCTACGGGTCGCGCAGGCCGTGACGCCACGGTATGGCTTGACCATCGGGACACTGGCCCGCAGCGTCCCGCAAACAGGAGTGCGCCCATGTATCCGTTTATCCGCTTTGCCAAAGAGGTCATCAAGTACCGCAATGCCCCAAGCCTGGGCGTGTGTGATCTGCATGTGTCGCACCATCGCTGCTGGCCGTGGGATCTGGACCCGTGGGTCGAGTTGAACAATGGCCGGACACTGACGCTTTACGATCTGGGGCGTATCCCGATGGCCATGCGCACCGGTTTGATCGGCGTGTTGCGGACGCAGGGTTGGGGGATCACGGTGGCGGGAAATTCGACGCGCTACCGCCGCCGGGTCCGGTCGTTCCAACGCTTTGAGTTGCGCAGCCGCTGCATTGGTTGGGATGCGCGGTTTCTCTATACGGAACAGGGCATGTGGGTGAGGGGTGAATGTGCCAATCACATCCTGATCCGGTCTGCCATCACCTCGGCCAAGGGGATCGTGCCCCCCGCAGAGGTGATGCGCGCGATGGGTCAGCCAGAGGAAAGCCCGGTGCTGCCTGACTGGGTGCAGGCCTGGATTGCGGCGGAATCGGGTCGTGTCTGGCCGCCTGAGTTGTGACGGCCGGATATATGTATTTAAATGATATGTTTAGAATCGTTCCAGTTCTTGATCTCGATCAAAGTTTTGTGTTCGGCGGCGCGGTAACCTTGGCCTGTTGTGAACGCGCGTGGCGATTGCTGTGCGCAATTAGCCAGACATGCCACAGGAGGCCCAGATGACTTTCACTTCCCTGCCACGCCTGAGTGCGAGTGCGCTTGCACTTGTCCTGAGTGCCGGGGCTGTCCATGCCGATGACATTGCGGAGTACATGGATTTCTTCGAGCCGCTGCCATATTTGCCGCCGATCCCCGCGCATAACTCCATGACACCCGAAAAGATCGAGCTTGGCACGATGCTGTTCTTCGAGCCGCGCATCTCTGGCTCGGGTGTAATTTCCTGCGCGACCTGTCACAACCCGGCGCTGGGCTGGGCTGACCGTATTCCGCGCGCTGTGGGTCATGGTGGTCAGGTCGGTGAGCGGAACACGCCGACCGTGCTGAACTCGGGCTTTCTGGAATCGCAATTCTGGGACGGGCGCGAGCCTGATCTGGAAGGGCAGGCGCTGGGACCGATCGAGGCCGATATCGAGATGAACATGACTCTGGCCGAGGCAATCGAGCGGCTGAAAGAGTTTGACATCTATCACGAGCATTTTTCCGCAGCCTTCCCGGATGATCCCGATCCGATCAACCAGCAGAATGTGGCACTGTCGATTGCGGCCTTTGAGCGGACGCTGAACACGCCCAACTCGCCGCTGGACCGGTTCCTGCGTGGTGACGTGCAGGCGATGACCGAGACTCAGGTTGACGGGATGAAGCTGTTTGTCGATGCCGGTTGTGTCGCATGTCACAATGGCCCGGCGCTGACCGACAGCAATTTCCACCGTTTCGAGTTGCCGGGTTCGACCGATGAGGGCCGTTTCCTTGTCACTGGCGACGAAGCGGACATGTTCGCCTTCCGCACGCCGACCTTGCGCAATGTGGCCGTGACCTATCCGTATTTCAACAACGGGTCTGTCGCCGATCTGCACAGTGCAGTGCAACTGATGGGGCAGCAGATGCTGGGTCAGGACTTCACGGATGAAGAACTGGACAATCTGGTGGCCTTCATGCACGCGCTGACCGGCGAGATGCCGCGCGTCGAGATCCCCGCGCTGCCATAATGCCGGGATCATGACGGACGTTTCCGCCCGGTACGCAAGTGCCGGGCGGCTTCATTTCTTCGAGATGGGCATTCTGTCGCCTTGCACTGACCTTTCAGACCGTTAGATATAACAATGACGTGCGTGCGCAAGGAATCGCTCGTGCCGAGTCAAAAGGAGTGACCCATGACCAGAATGACCGCTGCCGCCGTTGCGGCACTGATGCTCTCGCCCCTTGCCGCGCAGGCAGGCGACCCGGCTGCTGGCGAACAGAACTTCCGTCAATGTGCAAGTTGCCACGGTATTGTGGACCCGGACGGGACAGTGATCCAGCGTCTGGCACCAACGGGCCCGAACCTGTGGGGTGTCGCAGGTCGTCAGGCTGGCGCCTATGAGGGCTATGCAAGATTCTCGAATGCGATCATCGCCGCAGGTGCCGAGCATGGCGTCGTGTGGGACGAGGAAAGCTTTGTGGCCTATGTAGAAGATCCCAGTGGTTTTCTGCGTGACGTAACCGGCGATTCGCGCGCACGGTCCAACATGAACCACCGGCTGCGCGGCTCTGCCGAGGATATTTACGCGTATCTGGCACAATTCAGCGCCGACTGAGCGCGACCGTATGCGCGATGAAAGGGCGGGGTCTGACCCCGTCCTTATTCATTCTCGCGCAGGATATGTCCTGCCAGATAAAGCGAGCCGCAAATCAGCACCTGCGCGCGTGGATCCTGTGCTGCGATCTCACGCAGGGCTTGGCCCACGCTTTCGGCAGGGCTGGCCGACAGGCCCGCGCCCTGGGCAGCGCGCGCTGTGTCGTCAGCGCTCAGCGTGGCGGTCTCGCCTGGAATCGAGACCGCGTAGAGGTGGCGCGCATGGGGTGCCAGCGGGCGCATGAAACCCGCCACATCCTTGGTGTTCAGCATCCCGCAGATCAGCCAGACCTTGCCGCTGGTCATCTGTTGCAAGGTTTCGGAAATAGCCGCACCCGCTGCCGGGTTGTGCCCGCCATCCAGCCACAGACGCCCATGCGGCAGCGCCTCGACCAGCGGGCCGCAGCGCAGGCGCTGCATGCGCGCGGGCCAATGGGCGCGCGTCATCGCGGGTTCGGCCCCTGCCGTGCGGTCAAGCGCGCGCAACGCGGCCAGCGCCATCCCGGCATTGCCGATCTGATGCGGGCCGGGCAGGTTGGGCAGTGGCAGGTCAAGCAGGCCGTCCTCATCCTGATAGACCAGCCGCCCGGCCTCGGTGGTGACATGCCAGTGCTGGCCATAGGTCAGACAGGGCGCGCCCAGCCGCGCGGCGCGGGATTCGATCACGTCCAGCGAGTCCGCGTCCTGCGGGCCGATGATACAGGGCACCCCGCGTTTCAGGATACCCGCCTTTTCGGCAGCGATTTCGGGCAGGGTTTCGCCCAGATATTGCTGATGATCCAGGCTGACAGGCGTGATGATCGTCAGCGCGGGCCGGTCGATGACATTGGTCGCGTCCAGCCGCCCGCCAAGCCCGACTTCGAGCAGGGTGTAATCCGCAGATGTGCGGGTAAAGGCCAGAAAGGCCGCGCAGGTGGTGATCTCGAAAAACGTGATCGGGTCAGGGCCATTGGCCTGCAGGCATTCGTCAAGGATGGTGCTTAGCGCCTCTTCCGAGATCAGATCGCCCGCCAGCCGGATACGTTCGTGAAAACGCGCCAGATGCGGAGAAGTATAGGCATGCACCCGCGCGCCTGTGCCTTCCAGCCCGGCGCGGATCATGGCCTGGGTCGAGCCTTTGCCATTGGTGCCCGCGATATGGATCACGGGCGGCAGGCTGCGTTCCGGGTGGTCCAGCGCGGCCAGCAGGCGCCAGACGCGGTCCAGTGTCAGGTCGATGATCTTGGGGTGGAACGCCATCATCCGCGCCAGCAGCGCGTCCGAGCCTGTGCTGGTCATTTGGCGGTGTCTTTGGTCGCGGCCAGATGTGCCTCGGCTGCCTCGATGGCGGCTGAGGGGTCAGGGCGCGGCAGGTCGCCATACACAACCGGGCCTGCACCCGTCAGAATCCGCAGGATGGTCGCAATCTCGGCGCGCTGATGCTGGCGCGGGGTCACGCGGTCCAGCATGCCATGTTCCAGCAGATATTCGGCGCGCTGGAATCCTTCGGGCAAAGTCTCGCGGATGGTCTGTTCGATCACGCGCGGCCCGGCAAAACAGATCAGCGCCCCCGGTTCGGCAATCTGGATATCGCCCAGCATGGCATAACTCGCGGTGACGCCGCCCGTGGTCGGGTCCGTCAGGACCACAATATAGGGCAGGCCCGCTTCGCGCAGCATGTCGATGGCCACTGTCGTGCGCGGCATCTGCATCAGCGAGAGGATGCCTTCCTGCATGCGCGCGCCACCGGCTGCGGAAAACAGCACCAGCGGCAGGCGACGCTCTACAGCATGACGACAGGCGGCAATGATCGCATTGCCCACATACATCCCCATCGAGCCGCCCATGAAGCTGAAATCCTGCGCCACGGCGACAACGGGGGTGCGGTAGACCTCGCCTTCGGCTACCAGCATGGCCTCGCGTTCGCCGGTCGCTTTCTGCGCTGCCTTCATCCGGTCCGGGTATTTCTTCTGGTCGCGGAACTGCAGCGGGTCGATGATGGGCAGGGGGACCTCGATCTCGCGGAACAGGCCCTGATCGAAGAAATGCAGGAAGCGTTCACGCGGCGCGATGGCCATGTGATGCCCGCAAGAGGTGCAGACGCGCTGGTTCTCGGTCAATTCACGGTGGAACAGCATCGTGCCGCAAGAGGGGCATTTCTCCCACAGGTTCTCGGGCATCTCGCGACGCGAGAAAAGCGAGTTTATCGTGGGGCGGACGTAATTCGTGATCCAGTTCATCGGGTCAATCCTGCGCGGGCGTGGCGCCCAGATAATCGCGATGTCGCGAAATTGCAATCAGCGCGCACGCAGATGCCAGCGGCAAATGGCCCAGACCAGCAACATCCCCACCAGATCCAGCCCCAGAAGCGGCAGCACCGTCTCTGTGTCCCGGATGCTGAAGGGCAGCCGGTACAGCGCCAGCCCATCCAGCGCCTCGCCAGTGGTGAACAGCATCATGGCCAGAAAGTTGTTGGCGAAATGCAGCCCCCACGCCATGCCAAGGGCCCCGCTGCGCGCAGTCAGGTCGGCCATCAGCAGGCCGAAGAACCCTGTCGTGAACAGCACCGGCCAGAGCGATCCGCCCAGTTCCTCGGGGGCATAATGCACCAGACCAAAGACCACCGAGGGCAGCACCATCCAGACCCAGCGCGATGCAAACCGCGCGGCGAGTTGTTGTTGCAGGTAGCCGCGAAAGACAAGCTCTTCGGCACCGGTCTGGATCAGAAGGCCCATGATCGCCAGTGGCAGGAACATCAGCCAGATCGACAGGTTTGCGCCGGGCGTCAGGTCCAGCATGAAAAAGGACCACACCAGTCCCGGAAGCGCCACCAGCGCGAAAACCCCGGTGCCAAAGGCGAAATCGCGGATCAGCCAGTCGCGCGGGCCGAACAGGCTGGCAATCGGGCGTTTGTGGATCAGGCGCACAGCGGCAAAGGTGCCCAGCGCCATGCCGAGAAATGTCAGCAGCAACAGGATCAGCGATACGGGTGTGCTGCCGGTTCCGACCGTCGCCAACGCCTGATCGACCGACTCGCCCCCTGCAAGGACCCAGATGGCAGCAAACATGGCCACCATCCAGCCCAGATAGACCGCCAGCACCAGCCCGACCCCCAGCACCAACCGCCACAGTTGCGGGCGCAAGCGGGCGGGCGCGACGAAACGATCGAATACAATCGGGCTGAGCAACATGAAAAAACCTGTCTGTCCGGGTCTGGCCAATGCGGTTAAATAGACTGGGGCGTCGGGGTTCAAGCAGTTCTTGGGCCAGCGGGCCGGGCCGTGTGCCCACGTGGCGTGACTCTGCCCCGTGACTTTGCCGTGCGTGCATGACACTGTGCTTTGGTCAGGTCACAGGGGTGTCGATATGGCTGGCGTCACGCTTGTCGTGGTGGTGTCATTGCAGGTGGTGTTCATCATCCGCGCGCTGTTGCGCAGCGGCTTGACGCCGCCTGCCCGGCTGGCCTGGGTCACGATCATTTCGGCACTGCCGGGTCTGGGGATCGGGGCGTATTTCCTGTTCGGTGAAATCCGGCTGGAGCGCGCCAAGCGCGAGCGGATGCGCGAAGTGCGCAACCAGTTGCTGGAAGCGCAGCGCCACATGCCGGATCTGTCGACTCAGGTCGCGCGCCCTGCGCAACCGGCTTTTGCGGCGGGGCTGGCCACCAGCGGGTTCACCCCCAATGACGGCAATCGCCTGACCCTGCTGCCCGAGGGCGATGTGATGATGGACGACATGCTCGACGCCATCGAGGAGGCCCGCGCGCATGTGCATGTGCTGTTCTATATCTGGCTGCCCGACACCACCGGCACCCGCATGGCCGACGCCCTGTGCCGTGCTGCGCGGCGTGGTGTCGCCTGTCGGGTGCTGGTCGATGATCACGGCGCGCGGCGACTGATCCGGTCGTCGCTGTGGCAGCGGATGGCGGGGGCGGGGGTCGCGCTGGAACGCGCCGCCCCTGTGGGCAATCCGTTTGTCGCCTTGCTGTTCAAGCGGCTGGATCTGCGCAATCACCGCAAGATCGTGGTCGTGGACAATCGCCTGTCCTGGGTTGGCAGCCGCAATTGCGCGGATGAGGCCTTTGCCATCAAACCCCGTTTCGCGCCCTGGGTTGATATCCTGCTGCGGCTGGAAGGGCCTGCCGTGCGCCAGCAACAGGCCGTGTTCCTGCATGACTGGATGACCCACCATGCCGAGGATCTGAGCGCGCTTCTGGCCGAAGAAGGCCCCGACC
>SKRW01000143.1 GCA_007118295.1 Paracoccaceae bacterium
ATCATCGAGGCGGGTTTTCCCATTGCCTCGGAAGGCGATTTTCAGGCCGTGTCCGAAATCGCCCGGAATGCCCGCAATTCGGTCATCTGCGGGCTTGCCCGTGCCAACCTGACCGATATCGACCGCTGCTGGGAGGCTGTGCGCCACGCCAAACGCGCGCGGATTCACACCTTTATCGGCACCTCGCCCCTGCATCGCGACATCACGGCGCTGGATCAGGACGGCATGGTCGCACGCATCCACGAGACCGTGTCCCATGCGCGCAACCTGTGCGCGGATGTGCAATGGTCGCCCATGGACGCGACCCGCACCGAGCATGATTTTCTGTGCCGCACGGTCGAAGCCGCGATCAAGGCCGGTGCCACCACGATCAACATTCCCGACACGGTCGGCTACACCTACCCGCGCGAGAGTGCGGATCTGATTGCCATGCTGCTGGAGCGCGTGCCGGGGGCAGATGAGATCATCTTTGCCACGCATTGCCATAACGATCTGGGCATGGCGACGGCCAATGCACTGGCTGCCGTGGAAGCGGGCGCGCGCCAGATCGAATGCACGATCAATGGCCTGGGCGAGCGCGCGGGCAATACCGCACTGGAAGAAGTGGTCATGGCGCTGAAGGTGCGCAATGACATCCTGCCCTACCGCACCGGCATCGACACGACCAAGATCATGGGCATCTCGCGCATGGTCGCTGCGGTTTCGGGCTTTCCGGTGCAGTTCAACAAGGCGGTGGTCGGCAAGAACGCCTTTGCCCACGAATCCGGCATCCATCAGGACGGGATGCTGAAAAACAAGGAAACCTTCGAGATCATGCGCCCCGAGGATGTGGGGCTGGCCGCAACCAATCTGGTGATGGGCAAACATTCGGGTCGCGCGGCACTGCGCGCCAAGCTGCTGGATCTGGGGTATGAACTGGGGGACAACCAGCTCAAGGATGTGTTTGTGCGCTTCAAGGCGCTGGCTGACCGCAAGAAGGAAGTCTATGACGACGACCTGATCGCGCTGATGACCGAAGCAAGTGTCAGCGATGACGATGCGTTTCTGCAAGTCCGGCGTCTTCGCGTCATCTGCGGCACAGAAGGCCCGCAAGAGGCGGAACTGACCCTGAGCATCGGCGGCGAAGAGAAATTCATCGACGCTACCGGCGACGGGCCAGTGGACGCCACATTCAATGCCATCAAGATGCTGTTCCCGCATGACGCACGGCTGGAACTGTATCAGGTGCATGCCGTGACCGAAGGCACCGATGCACAGGCCACTGTCAGCGTGCGGCTGAAGCTGGACGACGTGGTCTATTCGGGGCAATCCTCGGATACGGATACCGTCGTTGCCTCGGCCAAGGCCTATGTCAATGCGCTCAACCGGCTGGTGATGCACCGCCATCGCGGCAACCTGTCGGCGCTGATGACCTCGGCGGGGTGATCCCCGGCCCCACGCGGCGCATCCGGGCTTTGCTCGGATGCGCCGCCGGGGATGCGCAACCTCGGGCGATGCCGCAGCAGGATCAGTCCTTTGCAGGATGCTCTGCCGCCGCATCGGAGGCCTCTTGTTCGCTGGCGGCATTGCGTTCCGCCTCGGCAAGCTCGGCGGACCATGTGGCCGCCGCCTCGACCGCAACGGGCGACGCGGTGGGCAACACACCCAGATAGCTGTCGGTCTCTGCCGCCGGGGTGCTGGCGCGCTGTGTCATGCGGTAAAGCGCATACACTGCGATGGCCAGAAACGTCCCCCCCAGCACCAGCCAGAAGGCAAACGGACCAAGCCCTTCCATCGCCCAGCCCGTCACCAATGGCCCGATGATGGCACCCAGCCCGAATGTGAACACAAGCCCGCCCGAGGCAGCTGGCATATCCTCGGTGGCAAGTGAGTCGTTGGTATAGGCCAGAAACAGCGCATAAAGCGGCGTCGTGACCCCGCCGGCAAAGAACGCCGACACCATCAGGAACCAGAACCCACCCGCCGTTGCCCAACCCAATGTGCAGAACACCACGCCAATGGCAGATGCGCCGAAGATCAGTTTGCGGCGGTCCATGCGGTCGGACAGCCAGCCAATCGGGTATTGCAACACCAGCGCGCCTGCAAACAGCATCGCGACAAAAAGGGCTATCTGCGCGGCGGTCAACCCGATCTGGCTGCCAAACACGGCCCCCATGCCCGATTGGGTCGCGTAGATGCTGCCCAGCAGGAATATCCCGACAGTGCCAAGCGGCGAGCCGGTAAACAGCTTGCGCAAGGGCATCGCCCGCGCCACCTCTGCGGCGGGCACTGGTGTCGCGGACAGCAGAATCGGCGCAAACGAGATCGACACGAGGATCGAAGCGCAGATGAACAGCACCGAGGTTGCCGCATCGCCAAGGGTCAGCAACCCCTGCGCGCCGATGATGCCCAGCGTCTGCGCGATCATATAGGCCGACAGAACCTTGCCGCGCGTCTCGTTTGTGGCGGCATTGTTCAGCCAGCTTTCGGCGGCGACATAGATGCCCGACATGCAAAAGCCGATCAGGATACGCAGGATCGTCCAGGCCCAGGGCTCGGTCAGCAACGGAAACGCAACCAGCCCTGCCGACATGAAGCTGCCCAGCGCCGCAAAGACCCGCACATGGCCGACATTGCGGATCATGACCGGCGTGATGCGTGCGCCCGACAGGAAACCAAGGAAATAGCCAGAGGTCACAATGGCCAGTTCGGCGGCAGAAAACCCCTCGATCCCGCCGCGCAGGCCGATCAGGGTGAAATGCATGCCATTGCCCAGCATGATCAGCAGAATGCCAAGCAGCAAAGGCCACACCCCAGAGAATACCTTGACCATGTCGTGCCCTTTCGCGCGCGGTGCATCCCCCCACGCGCAGCCGTCGCACGGGTCAGGGGCGGCTGTCCTCTCTGCAACGCCGCATTGCAGCACGATTGCGACAGGCCGCGCTGCATGTGGCGCAAATGGAAATGTCGCGGCAGGCTATAAAGCGTCATGCGAATGCGCGCGGTGATGCGGGCCCTGCACCAGATAGAGTGCGTGTCGCCGACCGCTACCTGATCCTGTGACCAGTCTCGGCGTCGAACAGATAGGCGCGCGCCAGATCAAAGCTGATACCGACATCCATATCATCCGACAGGTCGGATTCGCCGTCTTCTGCCACGATCAGACGCTCGCCCGTCGCCGCATAAAGATAGGCATAGGACACACCGCCCAGCTTTTCGATCAGATCCAGCCGGAAACCGCTACCATTGGGGTCAATGCGCAGATGTTCCGGACGAACCCCCAGTTCGATAGGCGTGCCATCGACCGGAAACTGCAGGTCAAGCCCCAGCGGGGCGGGCAGCGCAGGAATGGCGGCCTTGCCGCCTTCGACCTGACCTTGCATGAAGTTCATGGCGGGTGAGCCGATGAATCCGGCCACAAAGCGGTTATCCGGGTCGCGATACAGGTCCAGCGGGCGGCCTGTCTGTTCGATCCGGCCATCGCGCAGTACCACGATCTTGTCAGCCAGTGTCATCGCCTCGACCTGATCATGGGTCACATAGATCATGGTCGCGCCGATCTGCTTGTGCAACGAGGCGATCTCGACCCGCATATCGACGCGCAATTCGGCATCGAGGTTTGACAAAGGCTCGTCGAACAGGAAGACCTCTGGCCCGCGCACGATGGTCCGCCCAATGGCCACGCGCTGGCGCTGGCCACCCGACAGGGCCTTGGGCTTGCGGTCCAGAAGTGGTTCCAGTTTCAGGATGCGCGCGGCCTCACTGACCTTGGCGGTGATCTCATCCTTGGCGTAGCCGTTCATCTTCAGCCCGAAACCCATGTTTTCGGCAACGGTCATGTGCGGATAAAGCGCGTAGGTCTGAAACACCATCGCCACACCGCGCTGTGACGGGTCCAGCCGCGTTACATCGCGCGCGCCAATGGTGATCTGCCCGGCTGTCGTTTCCTCCAGCCCCGCGACCATGCGCATCAGGGTGGATTTGCCGCAACCCGAAGGGCCGACAAAGACGCAGAATTCGCCATTCTCGATCTGCAGATCGATTCCGTGAATAACCTGCACATCGCCGTATTTCTTGATGACATTCTCAAGTGTGACGCCGGACATCCCTATCCCCTTTTCCATTCTGCTTGCGGTGCATGTGCTGTCAGCCGGGCGATGACATCCATCTCGGTCGGGTCATAGGCGCGCCCGTCCGGCCAGAGCAGGTCGTGAAACCACAGATCAGGCGCATGAACATGGCCGTGCAGCGCTTCGAGTTCGCGCGGCCAGGGCTGGTCGGTCTGCGTGCGCCCCCTGACCAGCCCCCAGTTATACGCGCCGATTTTCTCGGCGTGATAGAATGGCAACTGGTCATGGATGCGGCTGTCAATCGTGCGCGCCATCCATTCCGTGATCAGGATCGGGCGGTCATGCAGCGCAAGCTGTGCCACATAGCGACGCGCATGGGGCAGGTCGCAATAGGCGTGAAAGGTGATGATATCCGACAGCGCCAGTGCCTGACGGTCAATCGGGTCGTCAAACGCGGGCGTGTCATGGCCCAGTTTCGGCGTGCGCCACGCGGCGACAGTCAGGGGCTGGCGCGGGGTGACCGCACGCGCCCAGTCGAAACATTGCGCCATCAGCGCCTTGCTACGCGGGGTCAGGGCGGGGTCGTATTCGGCATAGCCGCCGCCTGTGTTGAAAATCATGCGGTTGCCGGGCTCATTATACAGATCCCATGCCAGAATCCGCGGGTCGGTGCTGTGGGTGCGGATGATATCCTGC
>SKRW01000088.1 GCA_007118295.1 Paracoccaceae bacterium
GTGGGGCGATCAAGGTCACCAATAGCCCTCGTGCATGTGTGGCCAGCGCAACCGACACGCCCACGACGCCTGCGCCGATTGCCAGAATTCGGATGCTGCTATCCTGCATCAGCGCACTTTGGACAGGAACTTCTGGGTTTCCGGGTGCTGGGGCGCGCCAAACAACTGATCAGGAGGCGCAATCTCTGCCATCACGCCCTGATGAAAGAAGGCAACCCGCTTCGACACATCTCGCGCAAATCCCATCTCATGGGTAACGCAGATCATGGTCATGCCTTCCTCGGCCAGCATCTTCAGCGTGTCCAGAACCTCGCCCACCAGCAGCGGGTCCAGGGCGGATGTGACCTCGTCAAACAGCATGTATTTGGGCGACATCGCCAGCGCGCGGGCGATAGCCATACGCTGTTGCTGCCCACCCGAAAGCCGTGAGGGATAGACCTTGAGCTTGTCGCCAAGCCCCACATGCTCAAGTTGCTTGACCGCGATTTCCTCTGCTTCACGTCGCGACATGCCCAGCACTTTGCGCAAGGCAAGGGTCACGTTATCCAGTACGGACAGATGCGGGAAAGCGTTGAACTGCTGGAACACGATACCTATCTTGCGGCGCAGCTTGTTCAGGTCGGTCGAGCGCGCATGCACTTCTGTCTGGTCAATCCGGATGCGGCCTGACTGGATTGGCTCCAGTCCGTTAATGCATGTCAGGAGCGTCGATTTGCCCGAACCCGAGCCGCCGATGATGGACACGACCTCGCCCTTGTTTACAGTCAGGTCGATGCCCTTGAGTACCTCGAGTTTGCCAAAGGATTTATAGACCTTCTCGATCTCAATCATTCTCGCGCCACCTTTTCTCCAGTCTTTCGCCCAGCCTTGCAATTGGGAAGCTGATCACAAAATAGATCGCCCCGGCGACCATAAGGATGAACATCGGTTCCTGCAGGCGCGTCACAAGTATCTGAGAGGCGCGCAAAAGCTCGATGATGCCCAGCCACAACACCAGCGCACTGTCCTTCATCACACCCAGCGTGACATTGATCCAACTCGGCAAGCCCACGCGCAATGCCATGGGAAAGACGATCTGAGTCTGGTCCTGCGCCCAGGTCATGCCAAGCGAGCGTGCCGCGCGCCGGGTCGTTTCGGGCACGGCAAGAACCGCCCCGCGCACCACCTCTGTCACCAAAGCTGCAGTATACAGCGCAAGAACAACGCAGGATGTCGTGAAAGGCGACCAGCCCCAGCCGGCAATTGCCTGAAACGAGTTGACCAGCACCAGTTGAATGAGCAACGGGACCGAGCGCAATATGTCCAGCACGAATGCGAGAGGCCATGTGACCCATGGCGAGAGCGAGGAACGGATGACGCCAAAAACGACCCCCAGCATGGTGCCGCCCGCAACGGCGATCGCGGTGATCCACAATGTCACGCCTGCGCCCCGCAGCATGAACATCAGGTCATTCCATGTCATCGCTGTGTCAAACATCGCGTGCGCCCTTTCAGTACCGGAAGAGGCGCCAGGCGATCAGTTGTGCCCCCAGCATAACCGTTTTCGCGATCAGGTAGTATAGCACAGCCGCAATGGCGAAGAGTTCGAATGTGCGGAATGTCCGCGCGTTCAGATTCTGGACGATACCCGTCAGGTCAGTGGCCATGCCCACGGTCACCCCCAGCGACGTCATCAGGATCGCCCAGACCATTTGATTTGTGGTTGGCAGAAACGCGACGCGAAACATCTGCGGCATCACGATCAGGCGGAAGGTCTGCGCCTGTCCCATGCCCAGCGACCGCCCCGCTCTGGTCTGTGTCTCTGGAATGGCGCGCAAAGCTCCGCGGAAGGTTTCAGCCAGATAGCCTGCATTGTTGAAGGCGATGCCGGCAAGAAGCGCTGTGTATGGGCTGAGATAGATACCAAACGAGCCGAGCCCGAAATGGGCCATGTAGATCTGGAACAGCGCAGGCGTATTGCGGGCGACTTCGACCCATGCCGTGGCAGGCGCGCGCAACCAGATGTACTTGCTGTCCCGCGCAACTGCCAGCAGCACTGCGATGGCAATGCCGACAACAAGAGACAGGATCGCGATTTCCAGTGTCACAAGGGCACCTTCCAGCATGCGCGGAAGGTGGCGCATGGCCTGCGCCCATTGAAAGCGATAGCTGAAGTCGAACATGCTTTCCCCAGTGCAGGCGAGACACGGCCGGGGATGCGTGCATCCCCGGCCGTGTCATTGCAATCTCAGTAATAGACGCCCCGCACGGTCAGGTCGGGTGGCGTCGCACCACCGAGCCATTTTTCATAAAGCTCGGCGTAGCGTCCTGTGCGCACCTGCTGGTTCACGAACAGGTTCAGGTAGTTGATCAGGCCGTATTCCTGACGCATCGCGATGATGCCCACATAGTCGATCCCGAAAGGTGCCTCGCTTCCGATCACCAGATTGGGGAAGTTGCCACTTTCGACGATGGCCGATGCTACGGTCGAGGTCACGACAGTCGCCTCGATCTGTCCTTGCGACAGGGCGAGGAACACATCTGCCTGGCTCTGATACGGACGGAAGGTCCCGCCGCCCCATTCGTCCATCTGCTCTTCCAGCGCGAGAGCTTCAAACACACCTGCGACCGAGCCGACATTGCGGCCTTGCAGGTCCTCGAAAGCTTCGATGCCGGTGTCATCGCGGGTCAGCACGACATTGGTGAAGGCAAAATAAGGGATCGAGAAACCCACCGTTTTCGCCCGCTCCAGCGTGTCAGAGGTCGATGCCACCCCGATATCTGCACGGCCCGATACGAGCGCCGGGATGCGGTCTGGAAAGGGGGTGTCCACGATCTCGGCCCGGACGCCAAGCGCTTCGGCCAGATCGTTGCAATAATCCACGTCAAAGCCGATGGGCGCGTTGTTGTCATCGCGTGATCCCATTGGCGGGAAATCCAGCGTCACGGCGCAGCGGAGGACGCCCGAGGAAATGATGTCGTCCAGCTTGTCAGCCTGTGCTGCGCCTGCTGCAAGCGACAGGCCCAAAGCCGCCGCAAGAACGTAAGTGTGCTTCATGATCTTCTCCATGTTGGGGTTGTTTCGGGGGGTCTTCTTTTGAAAAGTATGTGACGTGTACAATTGTAACGCAATAAAAATTTTACAAATATACTCTTTGCATGCACAATTCTTCCCAATGCGCTCAGGGTCCCGGCACAGCAGCGTGCAACCTGTCCGGCAGGTTCTGGTAGCATTTGCGCGCAGCATGCAAGGCTGTTTCTGGCGCGCGGATACAGGCGCGTTTTTCAGCCCGCGTATCTGTGGAAACCGCAATGGCGTGCACGTGCAGGGCAGTGTCGGTGGCTCTTGTCCAGCCGAAGCTTGAAAAGGCATCTTGCGCTGCGCGGAAGTCAAAGTCTACGGGCTTTGCCGCATCGCCGCCTTGAAGCCATTTGCCTGCAATCAAATGAGGAGTGTCTGTCGATGATGCCATGATCTTGTCCCCGTCCTGTATCATTGGGCTTTATTCATGGGCCCATGTCAAATACATTATGTATACAAGATGCCATCGGAGGGAAAAACATGCAGAATGGGGCCACGATTCCACTGGAAGAATTGTCGCACAAGGTGCGCTCGATCTTCGTCAAGGCCGGTTTCAGTGCGCAACAGGCAGAGTCGCTTGCGGCAGTAATCGTCGCGGGAGAGCGTGACGGATGCAAGTCACATGGCATCTACCGTATCGAGGGTTGTCTGCGCACGCTCAAGGCTGGCAAGGTCAACCCGGTTGCTGTGCCACAAGTCGTTGCGGACGACACCGCCATCGTGCGGATCGATGCTCGGGGGGGCTTTTCAAACGCGGCTTTTGATGCGGGTCTGCCGCATCTGGTGGCTCGCACGCGGGCTCTTGGCGTGGCATGTCTGGTAATCAATGACTGCACACATTTCTCGGCCTTGTGGCCCGAGGTCGAGGCGATTGCGGCCCAAGGTCTCGCCGGGTTGGCGATGTGCCCAAGCTATGCGACGGTCGCCCCCCATGGTGGAACGCAGGCACTTCTGGGAACGAATCCCTTCGCTTTTGGCTGGCCGCGACCGGGACAGGACGCGTATGTCTTCGATTTTGCGACTTCAGTCGTCGCACGCGGCGAGGTAGAATTGCATCGCCGTGCCGGAACAGAACTGCCCGAGGGCTGGGCGATTGACAGCGAAGGCACGCCGACGACGGACCCTGACGCGGCACTTGCCGGGGCTATGCTGCCTTTTGGCGCGCACAAGGGTTCAGCCATTTCTACAATGATCGAGCTTCTGGCGGCGGCAATGATAGGCGACCTGACCAGCCCCGAGGCGCTGGACTTCCTCGGGACGACGACCCTTGCACCGCGCCATGGTGAACTGATTCTGGCCTTCGACCCGGAACGCTTTGCCGCTGGCCGTGCGGGAAACCCGTTCGCGCGGGCTGAAACCATTTTCTCAGCCATTGCAGCGCAGGGCGCGCGCTTGCCCTCGCAGCGGCGATATGCGGCAAGGGCGCAGACCCTTGCACAAGGCGTGATCCTCACCGAAGGGGAACGCACGCAGCTTGACCGGCTGCACAGGGTGGGCTTGGACGCCGTCAGTTAAACCGCATCAGGCCTCGCGAGCAATGCCATGGGCGGCGCACCAGTCTGCATACCAGCTATCAAAAAGCGCGAGTTGCACCGTGGCATAGGCTTCTTGCGCGGGCGAAAGCGCGTCGCTTTCGTTGAAGTGCAAAGCGTATTCCGGATTCCCGCGCAA
>SKRW01000132.1 GCA_007118295.1 Paracoccaceae bacterium
ATCGGTGCAGACCGGGCATGGCCCTCTGATCGCGACCCATCCCTTCCAGCCGTTGAACTGCATTGTCGTGCAGACCGATCTGCCCACTTTGAAACCCAGTGTCGCGGAAAAGACCGTCAGGCTGACACAGGACCGTATCACAGATCTGGGCGGGCAGTGTCGCGACGGCGGGCGCGTGGCGCATGATGCGGCGGCGGTTCGTGACGCCCTCGTTGCGGCAGGGATGGCTGATCTGGTGGTCGTCTTCGGCGCCTCGGCCATCTGTGATGCGCAGGATGTGATCCCCGCAGCCATCCGGGCCGCCGGCGGCGTGGTCGAGCGGGTTGGCATGCCGGTCGATCCGGGTAATCTGCTGGTGCTGGGTCAGGTCGGCAGGACGCATGTGATCGGCGCGCCCGGTTGCGCCCGTTCGCCCAAGGAAAACGGCTTTGACTGGGTATTGGCGCGGCTTTTTGCCGGGTTGCCCCCGTCCAGTGACGACATCGCCACAATGGGAGTCGGCGGGCTGCTGACCGAGATCCCGACACGCCCCCGGCCAAGGGCCGCGCGGCGCGAAAGCACATGAAAACAGCGGGGCCCGTCTGGACCCCGCTGCAATTTGGTTTCAGCCAACTCAGGCGGCGGCAACAGCGCGTTTTGCCATCGTCTTGATCAGGCTGGCACGATAGGCAGCCGATGCGTGCAGATCGTCCATCAGATCGTCCGCCGACACGGTTACACTGTCCAGCGCAGCAGGCGACCAGTTGGCGGACAGGGCCGCTTCCATGTCACCCTGCCGGAACACGCCATCACTGCCTGCACCGGTTACCGCGACCCGCACGCCTGCGCCATGCCTCGCCACAAACACCCCCGCCATGGCATAAAGCGAGGCCGGGTTGGCGAATTTGGCATAGGCGGCTTTCTCGGGGGCCTCGAACGACACGGCAACGATGATTTCGCCCTCGTCCAGTGCTGTCTCGAACAGGCCGGTGAAATAGTCATCGGCCTTGATATCGCGTGTCGAGGTGTGGATCGTCGCATCCAGCGCCAGCATGGCCGACGGATAGTCTGCTGCCGGGTCGTTATTGGCCACGGACCCGCCCAGCGTGCCCATATGGCGCACATGCGGGTCGCCAATATGCGCCGCCAGACTGGCCAGCCCCGGACAGGCGCTTTGCAGCGCCTCGCTGCCCGCAACCTCGGCATGGGTGGTGGCGGCACCGATTATGATCCGGCGCCCTTCCAGCTTGATCCCGCGCAACGCCTCGATATGGCGCAGGTCCACCAGATCGGACGGGGCGGCCAGTCGCTGCTTCATGGTGGGGATCAGCGTCTGCCCTCCGGCCAGCGGCTTGGCATCCGGGTTCGCACTCAGCAGGGCCACGGCTTCCTCGACAGTCGAGGGGCGATGATAATTTGTCTCATACATGGCTTTTTCTCCCTCTCATGCCTTGGCGTTCAGTGTTTCCCACACGCGGCGCGGTGAGGCCGGCATGGTGATGTCACGCACGCCGATTGCGTCCGTTACGGCGTTGATAAGCGCAGGCGGCGAGCCGATGGCACCGGCTTCGCCACAGCCCTTGATGCCCAGCGGATTCGAGGGGCACGGCGTGACAGTGTTGCTGACCTGAAAGGACGGCAGATCCGCCGCGCGCGGCATGGCGTAATCCATGTAGGACGCGGTCAGCAACTGGCCCGAGGCGTCATAGGCCGTATCTTCCAGCAATGCCTGACCGATGCCCTGCGCGATGCCGCCATGCACCTGCCCTTCGACGATCAACGGGTTGATGATGTTGCCGAAATCGTCCGAGGCCACGAACTGGATGACCTCTGTCTTGCCTGTTTCTGGGTCCACCTCGACCTCGCAGATATAGCAGCCTGCGGGAAAGGTGAAATTGCTGGGGTCGTAGAAGGCCCCTTCCTTCAGGCCCGGTTCCATACCGTCGGGCAGGTTATGCGCAGTGTAGGCGGCCAGCGCCACCTGGAACCACGGCACCTGCTTGTCGGTGCCCGCGACCTTGCAATGGCCGTCCTCGATCACGATATCGCCTTCATCGGCTTCCAGCAGATGGGCCGCGATCTTCTTGGCCTTGGTCTCGACCTTGTCGAGCGCCTTGGCAATCGCACTCATACCGACCGCACCCGAGCGTGAGCCATAGGTGCCCATGCCCATCTGCACCTTGTCCGTATCGCCATGCACGATATTGACCTGATCCAACGGGATGCTGAACCTGTCGGACACAAGCTGGGCAAAGGTCGTTTCATGCCCTTGCCCGTGGCTGTGCGACCCGGTCAGAACCTCGACAGTGCCCACTGCGTTGACCCGTACTTCGGCGGATTCCCACAGGCCGACACCGGCCCCCAGCGCGCCAACTGCGGCGGACGGGGCGATACCGCAAGCCTCGATATAGCAACTCATGCCGATGCCGCGCAGCTTGCCGCGACTGGCAGCCTCTGCCTTGCGGGCCGGGAACCCGTCCCAGTCGGCGGCTTTCATCGCGGCATCCAGCGATGCTTCGTAGTCGCCCGCGTCGTAGCACATGATGACCGGGGTCTGATACGGGAACTCGCGGATGAAGTTCTTGCGCCGCAACTCTGCCGGGCTGACACCCAATTCGCGCGCCGCGGTTTCCATGAGCCGTTCCAGCAGATAGGTCGCCTCGGGGCGGCCTGCACCGCGATAGGCGTCCACCGGTGCCGTGTTGGTATAGACCGTGCGCACATTGGCGTGGATCGCGGGGATCACATATTGTCCCGACAGCAGCGTCGCATAGAGATAGGTCGGCACCGCAGACGAGAAGAGCGACATATAGGCACCAAGGTTGGCAATCGTGTCCACCTTCAGCCCGAGGATTCTGTTCTCGGCGTCAAAGGCCATCTCGACCTCGGTCACATGGTCACGGCCATGCGCATCGGTCAGGAAGCTTTCGGTCCGGTCGGCGACCCATTTGACCGGCACGCCGGTCCGTTTCGAGGCCCAGAGACAGACAATTTCTTCGGGGTAAATGTAGATTTTCGAGCCGAACCCGCCGCCAACATCGGGGGCGATGACGCGCAGCTTGTTTTCAGGGGCGACATTGTAGAACGCGCTCAGCACCAGCCGGGCAACATGCGGGTTCTGCGAGGTGGTCCAGAGCGTGTAGTGATCTTCTGCCTTGTCGTATTTCGCCAGCGCGGCGCGTGGCTCCATGGCGTTGGGCACAAGGCGGTTATTGCGAATTTTCATCTTTGTGACATGGGCCGCGCCTGCGATGGCGGCGTCGGTGGCGTCTCTCTCGCCGATTTCCCAGTCATAGATCAGGTTGCCCGGTGCATTCTCATGCACTTGCGGCGCACCGTCTTTCAGCGCCTCGACTGCATCAACGACGACGGGCAATTCCTCGTAATCAATCATCACCGCCTCGGCCGCGTCGCGGGCTTGCGCGCGGGTTTCGGCCACGACCACCACGACCGCATCGCCGACATAGCGCACCTTGCCCACAGCCAGCGGCGACCATTCGCCCATATTCATGGGCGAGCCGTCCTTGGAACTGATCGCCCAGCCGCAAATCAGGTTGCCGATGCCATCTTCCTTCAGTTGTGCGCCGGTCAGCACGCCAACCACACCGGGCATGCCTTCGGCTGCCGATGTATCGATTCCCTTGATCGTCGCATGCGCATGCGGGCTGCGGACAAAGGCCGCATGCCTCATGCCCTGCACCACCATGTCATCCGTATAGCGCCCAGCGCCGGTGGTGAAACGGCGGTCTTCCTTGCGAGGCACAGCGGCCCCAATTCCCTGCAGTCCCATCGGTCTCTCCTCCCGGATTTCGTGCAATCTTATTCTGCGGCCTGCGTCTGGCCATGCATCTCGGCATTGGCGTCGAGTACGGCCTTGACGATGTTATGATAACCCGTGCAGCGGCAGATATTCCCTTCCAGTTCAGCCCGCACAGTCGCTTCATCCAGCGCACCGCCATAGCGGTTGATGATATCGACAGACGCCATGATCATGCCGGTTGTGCAGAAGCCGCATTGCAGCCCGTGATGTGTGTTGAAGGCGCGTTGCACCGGGTGCAGATCGGCGCCCGTTGACAGGCCCTCGATCGTCGTCACCTCTGTGCCCGAGGCTTGTGCGGCGAGCATGGTGCAGCTTTTGACGGCCTTGCCATCGACATGCACCACACAGGCCCCGCATTGCGATGTGTCGCAGCCGATATGCGTGCCGGTGAGTTCCAGCTCTTCACGCAGGAAATGAGCAAGCAGCATTCGGCCCTCGACCTCGCGCGCGACTTTGCGACCGTTGACGGTCAACTCAACCTTAGCCATTGATATCCTCCCACTTTGCGGCTTGATCATGCCAGACTAAACCATATTCTCCCAACATCATTTGAGAGCAAAACGTCGCACTTGTCCAACGGAAACAAGGCAAGCTATCCTGTCTTGTATCATCCAAGCGTTTGGCAGGTATAATTTTTCGGTATCCGGTTTTGGTCGAACTGGCCAAGCTGGCTGGTTGATGTCATGCTCGACGCAGGCGAGGAGATTCAGGATGGAATTGAAGGACGAAGTGCATATCGACGCACCACGCAACGTTGTGTTTGCAGCGCTGAACGATACGAAAATTCTCAAGGCGTCGATTCCCGGCTGTGAAGAGCTTGAACGCGTCGGCGAAAACGAACTGGCCGCAAAGGTGATGCTCAAGGTCGGGCCCGTCAAGGCAAGGTTCTCGGGCACTGTGCTGCTGGACCCCAGCGAAGCACCGCAGCGG
>SKRW01000269.1 GCA_007118295.1 Paracoccaceae bacterium
GATGCGTGGACAACAAATCGCAACGCCCAACGCGCAAAAACAAACTGGCAGTTCACAACAGAAGATGCGCGCACAAAGCTCGCACAGCTTTATCCGCAAATTGCCTGAATCAAAGGACTAGGTATCCAGCTGGTCGGAACCGCCGAAGCTCGTCAGCCGCGCCTCGTTTGCGGGACATGCAACGCCCGCTGATCGTGTCGCGCACCTTCTGCCATGCAGGGAATGACAGCACCTCTGCGACCCGCGAAGCCTACCAGATCTGACAGGGCTTCTTGGGGACCGGGTTGAGATTCAAGGCTGCGCGATTGCGCACACGCTTTTCCGCGGCATCGGCAAGATACATGGCCTCTTGCAGGGCATCCTGAAGCCATGCCGCAGATTGGGCTGACAGCAAGCGCCGGGCAAGGCGCTCTTCTTTGTGCTGCAGCAAGATTTCCGCGCTGCGCAGCACGTCGGGCAGGTCGGCGGCCAGTCTGACCTCGCATCGACGCATATGCGCGTAGATTTCACCCAGCAAAGGATCTTGCATCTGAAACGCAAGATGCATCAGTCGCTTGTTCACCGCAAAGGCCGAATGGGTGACTTCGGCCCCTTGCGAAACATGGCTGACCGTGTCGCCATTGCGTTCGGAATGGCGTTCGTCCAGAAAGCGGGCACTTTCGCCCGTGGTCAGGTAGCGGTGGATGCCGTATTCCAGCGGGAGCTCGGTCATGCCCATGAAAACAGGCACAAGCGGGGCAGTCACTGGCCCGACAGGCGCGTGCCACATCACGCGCAGGGCATCATGGCCGGGGTGGACCAGTGGCACGACCTGCCCATAGCCGGCAGTATCCCCGGTCAGGCGTTCCGTGGCGATGGCGAAGATCACATCATGCAGGCCGATCTTTTCGGGGCGCGCCGCGCGCTGGTGCATCTCATCCTCGATCCATGCCACCCCGTCCCAGCGCCCCTTGCCATCCCCGTAGACGGCATTGACATCGAATGCTCCCTGCGCCGGGTCATACCAGCCCTGCGCAACGGCAAAGCGGATGAAATGATGGGGGAACAGGAAATCATCGGTCGGCTGGTCTGGAATGACACCGATATAGCCCGGCCTGCTGGCGCGGATGCTGTCTGGCCCCAGCCTTTCGGCAACCCAGAGCTTTTGCGCACCGGCAAACTCGACCACAACCCAGGCTTCATCGGGGTCAGCGATGATATGCGAATTGCCGCCATAACAGGAATAGCCATGCTCGGCGATCAGCGCGGCGATCAGATCCACCCCCTCGCGGGCTGTGCGGGCGCGTTCCAGAACCAGCCGCGCAAGGTCCGAATAATTTGGCCCGCGCTGGTCAGGCGGGGTCATCTCGACCAACGCATTGCGCGAGTTTGACCAGATATCACGCACGGCGACACCATGCTCGTTCAGTCCGCCATTGGTGATCGGGGCAGGGACGCCCAGATAGTAGCTGTAGCTGACCCGCAGATGGCGGAAAGTCTGCGCGACCTGCGGGATGGTGCTGCGCTGGCCCGGAAGATCGGCACTGGGGGAAACACCCACCTCGACCATCGCCCCCGGAGCGTGTGTGGCGCGCGGGGCTATTTCCAGCCAATGGCTGGACGGCTCGTCACCGTATCCTGCCAGCCATGCGTGACCATCCGCGCTATGATTGCGCCCGATATAGAGTCCGTAACTCATGTATTTTCGCTTATTGGATAATGGCAGGACACTGCGCGCGGCCCTGCTTTGGTCAGTTCAGGAATCTGGCTGCCGCAATCTGCGCGTGCAACCGGACAGCGCGGGTGGAATTCGCAGCCCGAAGGCCGCGCCGTCAGGGCAGGAGTTTCGCCCGACAGGATGATACGCGCGCGCCGCGTGGTCGGGTCGGGTTCGGGATTGGCCGACATCAGCGCCGCCGTATAGGGGTGGCGCGGCTGTTCCATGATCTGCGTGACAGGGCCAATCTCGACGATCCGGCCCAGATACATGACCGCAATCCGGTCCGCGATATGGCGCAAGATATTCAGGTTATGCGTGATGATGATGGTGGTCAGCCCGTGCTCTGCCTTGATCCCGTTCAGCAGGTTCAGGATTTCGCCCTGCACCGACACATCCAGTCCCGCTGTCGGTTCATCTGCCAGCACCATGGCCGGGTTCAGCGCAAGGGCGCGCGCCACACCGACGCGCCGCGCCTGCCCGCCGGAAAGCTGATGCGGATAGCGGTTCAGGAAATCGGCGTTCAGGCCCGCATCCTCCAGCAGGCGCTGCGCAGTCTGCGAAGGATTGCCCACATCCTGACCATGAATCGCAAAAGGCTCCAGCACCAGTTCGCGCACTGTCTTGCGCGGGCTAAGCGATCCGACCGGGTCTTGAAACATCATCGCCATCTGTCTGCGAATGGCATGCCAGTCAGGGCGCTGATGCAAGGCCATGTCGTTGAACCAGATTTCACCCCCCGCCAATGGCAGCAAGCCGTTGATGGCGCGCGCCAGTGTGGTCTTGCCAGAGCCGGACTCGCCCACGATCGCCAGTGTTTCACCGCGTGCCACATCCAGCGAAATGCCGCTCAAAGCCTGCACATGGCGCGCATTGCGTGGGGCCATCATCGCCTTGAGGCCGCGCAAGGCTGGAAACTCGACCACCACATCGCGCAATGTCAGGATCGGGGCCGTCATGCGCCATACTCCGCCGCATAGTGGCAGCGCGCCCAATGCGTGCCGTTCACTGCCACGGGGTTGGGTTTCGTGCGGCACAGGTCGGTGGCCTTGTCGCAGCGGTCGCGGAAAATACAGCCTTCGGGCGGGGCGGTCAGATCGGGCAGGTCGCCGGGGATCGCGGGCAAAAGCTTGGCCCTTGTTTTCATCCGCCCCGGATCACATTCGATCAGCTTGGCCGTATAGGGGTGGCTGGGGTGCAGGAAGACATCCGCGACGGGGCCTTCCTCGACTGCTTCGCCTGCGTACATGACCACCACACGGTCGCAGAGTTCCGCAATCACCCCCAGATGATGCGAGATGAACAGGATCGCGCAGCCGATTTCGCGTTGCAACTCTTTCAAGAGTTCGATGATCTGGACTTCCAGTGTCGCATCCAGCGCCGTGGTCGGCTCATCGGCGATCAGCAATTTAGGGCGCATCAGAACGGCCATCGCGATGGCCACGCGCTGGCGCTGGCCGCCCGACAATTCGTGCGGATAGGCATCCAGCCTGGCCTGCGGGTCGGGCAGACCCACGCGCCCCAGCATTGCCGCCGCACGGCGCAGCTTTTCGGCGCGATCGCAGGGTTCGCGATATTGTATGTCGCGCATCTGCCGCCCGATTGTCAGCACCGGGTTGAGCGAGGTCATGGGGTCCTGAAACACCACCGAAATGTCGCGCCCGCGCATGTCACGCAGGCGGCGCTGTGCGGCACCGACCAGTTCTTCGCCTTCCAGCCTGACCGAGCCCGCCGCGATGCGCGCATTCTCGGGCATCAGTTGCAAAAGCGCATTGATCAGGGTGGATTTGCCGCAACCGGACTCGCCGACAATGCCGACGATCTGCCCTGCCGGGACATCCAGCGCCACATCGCGCAGCGCCTGCAATGCGCCTTCGCGGGTCGCGTAGTGGACTGTCAGCCCGTCCACGGTCAGGGTGTCGGTCATCGGGACTTCCTCAGTTTCGGGTCAAGCTGGTCGCGCAGCGCCTCGCCCAGAAAGGTAAATCCGAGGGTGACAAGGATCAGCGGCAACCCGCCCGCAATGATGATCCACGGAGTGTTGCGGATATAATCGAAGCCGTCTTTCAGTGTCGCGCCCCAGCTTGGCGTTCCGGGCGGCACACCGATGCCCAGAAAGCTCATGCCAGCCTCGATCGTGATGACGACAGGCAGGTTCATTGCGGCCAGAATGAAGAAAGGCCCCAGCACATTGGGCAGGATGTGGTGAAACACCATCCGCGCGGGCGACGCGCCCATCGCACGTTCAGCGAGGATGAATTCGGCATTCTTCAGCGACAGGGTCTGCGTGCGCACTACCCGCCCGTATTCGGAAAAGGACGTGATGACGACCACGATAATCACCGTAGACAGCCCGCGCGGCAGAAGTGCTGCCAGCGCCAGCGCCAGAATGATGGTCGGATAGGCGCGCAGCGTGTCAAAGATGAACAGCAACAGATTGTCCAGCCAGCGCGGCCCAAAGCCCGCGATCATACCAAGTATCAGGCCGATCATGCCCGATATGCTGACTGCAACAAGCGCGACATACAGCGCAATGCGGCTGCCCTGCGCCAGTCTTGAAAAGGTATCGCGCCCCAGATTGTCGGTGCCCAGCCAATAGGTCGTGGATGGCGGCGCGAAACGGTCGGCAAGGTTCATCAAGGTATGGTCATGCGGCGAGATCGCATCGGCAAAGATGGCAACCACCACCAACCCGATAATGATGGTCAGGGCGAACACCGCCATCGGATCGGCCAGCAAACGGCCCAGCAGGGAATGTCTGAACTGGCGCATCATTTCACCCTCTGACGTGGGTCAAGCGCGGCGTTCACCAGATCAGCGATCAGCGCGCAGGTGACGAAAAAGCCGATCGCCACCAGCATCGACCCCATCACCACGGGGTAATTACGCCCTGACACGCTGTCATAGATCAGCGATCCGATACCGGGGCGCGAGAACACGATTTCCGCGAAAACGGCACTGGACAACATACCCCCAATGCCGACGCCCAGAACCTGCACCGCAGGCAGGATGGCGACGCGCAGCGCGTA
>SKRW01000340.1 GCA_007118295.1 Paracoccaceae bacterium
CGGCTTCCTCGGCAGCCTGCGCTTCGGCTTCGGCCGGCGCGGCTTCCTCAGCCGCCTGAGCTTCGGCTTCCGCCTGCGCGGCTTCCTCGGCAGCCTGCGCTTCGGCTTCGGCTTCGGCCTGCGCGGCTTCCTCGGCAGCCTGCGCTTCGGCTTCGGCCTGTGCGGCTTCCTCAGCGGCCTGAGCCAAGGCTTCCGCTTCAGCGCGTAGAGTTTCGGCAATCGCCTGCGCTTCCTCTGCCTCGGCGGCAGCAGCGGTGTCTTCTAGCTGCCTTGCTGCCTCTTCAGCCTCTGCCGCTGCGCGCTCTGCCTCAGCCGCTTCGAACTCTGCCCGCTCCGCCGGGGTCGACCCTTCTTCTGGCTCTCCTTCGGGGCAGGGTGGTTCGCTTTCATCCCGACACAGCAACTCGACATCCTGCGCCCAGGCGGGCGCGATCATCATGGGGTTCGGCAGCACCAGAGACAGGCTGGCGACGAGTGCAGTAGTGGTTCTGAGCGATGCGATTGACATGGAGTTTCCTTTGTTTCCGGGCTGACCAGAGTATGAACACCCCGGAATAGATTGCCCGGAATAGATTGAATGAGCGGCCACGGCGCGGATCTGTATGCTTATAGCGGTGAACTGTCCGTTTTGTTCATCACAGACGCGCGACGCTTGCCTGGTTCAGGCAGAGTTGTGCCTCCGGACCACCTGACAGGACGTTGCGGTCCCACGAAAGCGCTGATCGTTGCAATCAGATGCCATTGCAGCGGTCAGTAGTAGCGCTGGCAATCTTCGGGCAGCAGATATGCGCGCTGAAGTATCGTGCCATCGCGATCCTCAAAACTGTTGCGCAGCGTCACGCCCAGTTCGAACATGTCGCGACCGTCAACACAGATTGTTTCGCTGCGGGCTTCGATCAGGGACCGCAATTCGCTGGCCGCGGCGCGCGCATCGGCGGAAGTGGTCACATAGTTGTATTCCATGATCCGCATTCTTGGCAGGAACACTGCGTCTGTCATTGTCAGCGTGTCGCCGATCACCGAGGGCAAGCTTTCCCTGACATTCGCTGCCATCTCTTCCAGCAACGCGTCGTTATCAGGGGGGGCGGTCGCTGCGTCTTCGCTGCTGATCGCCTCCGGTGCCACTGGTGCTTCCGGCGCTTCCAGTGCCACTGGCGCTGCAGCGGTTGGCGCGGGTTCGGTTGCTGGCTCTGGTGGCTCTTGTGTCGGCATCAGAACGAAGTACCCAACGACAACAGCAATCACAGCGCCAAGACCAATAAGGTATTTCATCATCTGTATCCCCTATCATCGCCGTGCCTCTTTGATCTAGAGGTTTCTGAGAAGGGCGCAAGGGCGCTGGGCGGTGATGACGTGCTTCTGCTCACGTCAATCTCTGCGGCTCCAACCCGGACCGGTTCTTTTCTGGCCAGAGGAGCATCCCCGGCCATGTGGCCACACGCGCAACCGTGATCGGAACCCGATCTAGCCTAACCCGCAGAATTACCGTTAGGGTGGTCACTGGCAACAGAACTGCCAGTCCGTCACTCAAACTTGTCGAAACAGCCGTGGACCGCGTCATCCGCGTCATCCGGAAATACGCGGGCAGCGCGTCGTTCTGTCGATGGGCGCACGACCTGAGTAGGTTACTCTCCGGCAGACCCGAGCCCCATCAGCCAGCAGGGGCCTGACGAAGCGGCGCGGGTCCGGTCGAATGTCGCTCGATCAACTCACTGAAGACCCGCAGCCGCAACGGGGTGCTCGGCCACTCTTTATCGCTCAGACGCAGATGCAGCAGCTTGACCATCGAGCGACCGATCTCATAGCCCGGAATCCGCACAGTGGTTAGCAGGGGTCGGATCTGCCTTGCGGCGCTATAGTCGCCGAACCCCACCACCGAAACATCACCGGGAATGCTCCAGCCACGGGCGAGCATGTCCGTCACTGCCGTCAGCGCAAGCCCGTCATGGGCGCAGAAAAACGCCGTGGGTCTGCCTCCGCGCGCCACCAGCGCGTCGAGCGCGCTGGAAAAGTTTTCCTGCTCGGTCCAGTGCATGTCGTGAAGCACGCAGTCAGACTCAAGGTCCAGCGCCTCGCGCAGGCCCCACAACCGCTCGCGCCGCCCGCGCAAGGCATACGGGCCATGCACATAAACGATCTCGCGGTGGCCATGATCATAGAGGTGGCGCCCCACTGCGCTGGCGGATTCGCGGTCGGTCCCGCTGACCGTATCGGCATGCGTCAGCGGCGTCAGCCAGCCCATATGGACAGCAGGCTTTCCCGATTGCGCGACTCTTTCCAGCACATCGATGTCCTGCAGGCTGTTGGTTGCAATCGCGACACAACTGTCGATCAGTTCCTGAATCCGGTCGCCGTGATGCAGCCAGTGCGGCTGGACGTCGTAACCCAGACGCGCTGCCTCGCTTTGCATGCCGGCCTGCACCTGACTGTGCAACTCGCCGTTGACATGCAACCGGTCTTCGAACAGCACCGCAATGGTATGTCGCGTGCGCGCGACCTGGCGCTGGTAGCCCAGTTGCTCTGCAGTAGCGATCACGCGGTTCCGGGTCGCCTCGCTTACTCCCGATTTACCGGACAGGGCCCGCGACACTGCGAATTTTGAAACGCCGCAGTTTTCGGCGATGATTCTCAAGGTTACGCGCTGCATGGTCGGATCCTTTGACGCCGCGCTGCAGAAGCTGCGCTTCCTGAATGTGGGTAAAACATTGTTATCGCTTTCATGTTGCACCGCAGAGACGAATCTTTATCATAACGCTTTACCTAACAAATGCAAAAAGTGGAAGCTTCTATTGTGCGCAGCTTCCTAACGGCTTGCGCCAGACAATGGGAGGATTGTCATGATTACACTCAACCGCCGCGGCTTTTTGGTGTCCGGAACTGCCCTTGCAGGGGGTGTTCTGGTCGGCAGCGCAATCGGGTTTCCCGGATCCGCGCAAGCAGACCTGCCGCCACTCAACGACCGACTGCCCGAGAACCCCTTGGTCATCACACCAACTGACCGGCCGGGTCAGCAGGGCGGCACATGGAACCATGCGCTCGTGGGGGGTGGGTCCTTGTCCATGCTCTGGCGTTATCAGGCCTATGAGCCGCTCTATCGCTATGATCCGCAATGGACGTCGATCATTCCGAATGTCGCCGAAAGCTACGAGGTCAGCGACGACAGCCGGGTCTATACGATCACCTTGCGGCGCGGCCACAAGTGGTCCGACGGCGAACCCTATACGACCGAGGATGTGCGCTTCTGGTACGAGGATATCTACCGCGATCCTGAAACCCCGCTACCCGACCTGAGCTACTGGTCTTCGGGGGACACACCTGCCACACTGGAAATCATCGACGAGGTGACATTCAGGGTCACCTTTGCCGAACCCAGCGGCTTTTTCATGCAGCAACTCGCATGGGCCAATCAGGATCACCTGACGCGCACCCCCGCGCATTATCTCAAGCAGTTCCATATCCGCTACAACGAGAACGCCAACGAACTGGCGCAGGAACGGGGCTATCAGAGCTGGATTGCGCTGTTCCAGCGCGAACACGGGCTGGATCAGGACAATGTCCATTTCCAGAATTCCCGGCGCCCGACGCTTAATGCGTGGATGTTCACCTCTGCACCCGGCGAAGACACCGAGCGCGCGGTGGCGGTGCGCAACCCCTATTACTTCAAGATCGACACCGAAGGCACGCAACTGCCGTATTTCGACCGGATCCTGTACCAGATGGTTTCGGACCCCGAGGTGCTGGTGCTCAAGGCCCTGCAGGGCGAGGTCGACATGATGGACCAGTACATTGGCACGCCGACGAACCGCCCGGTGCTGTTCGACGGTCGGGAGCGCGGCAACTACCGGTTCTACACCCTGCGCGAGACGGCGGCGAACGCGATGGTGTTCATGCTGAACCTCAACCACAATGACGCGACCAAGAACGCGCTGTTCAACAACCGTGATTTCCGCGAGGCGATGTCGATCTCCATCGACCGGCAGGCGCTGATCGACGCGGTTTTCGTCGGGCAGGGTGCGCCTGCCCAGCCCTCTATCGTCGAGGGCGACCCGCTCTACAACGAACGGCTGGCAAAGCAGCATACCGAGTATGACCCCGCGCGCGCAAACGAGATACTGGACACTATCCTGCCTGAAAAGGACAGTGACGGGGTGCGTCTGGATGCCGAGGGCCGGCGCTTGTCGATCATCTTCGAGATCGATCAGGTGCGGAGCACCTTTATCGACATGTTCGAGCTGGCCCTGCCGATGATGCGCGAAATCGGCATCGACGCGCAGTTCCGCAGCATCGACAGGTCGCTTTGGGAAACGCGGGTGCGCAATGGCCGCGACTTTGACGCCACTGCGCACCAGTTCGGGGCCAATAGCGGGATCGCAGCCATGCTCGATGCGCGCTATTTCGTCCCGTTCAATGCCAACGCGATCTATGCGCCGGGATGGGCGCTCTACTATTCCGACCCGTCCCACAGCAACGCGATAGAGCCGCCCGAAGATGTCAGGGCGCAGCAGCAGCTTTACAAGCGGTTGCTGGCCACCGGTGATATCGACGAGCAGAACGCGATCATGGCGGAGATCCTTGAAAACGCGGCTGACCAGTTCCTGGTCTGGGGCGTCACCATGCCGCCGGACGGGTTCGGCATCGTCAGGAACACCATGGTCAACACCATGGATGACATGCCCAACAGCTTTGGTTGGCCGACCTACTCGCCGACCCGGCCCGAGCAGTTCTTCAAGGAATAGACACAGCCCTGACAGGCGCGGCGGGGCAACAGCTCCGCCGCGACACGGACAAACCCGCTGCCTGCGGAAAGGATAACCCATGCGCGATGTGCGCGATATGACTGCTTCGACCCTGCGCCAGCCCGACTGGTATCGCACCGCCACCCGCTGGACCCAGTTGACACTGGCCGAGGATGACCCGGTGAAATTCGACCCCGCAGAGTGGATCGACATCTTCCGCCGGACCCGGTCGAATGCGGCCTGCCTGAGCGCTGGTGGCTATGTCGCCTATTATCCCAGCAAGGTGCCGCTGCATTATGTCAGCAAGTTCATTGGCGACAGCGACCCGTTCGGAGAGCTTGTCGATGGCGCGCGGGCGCTGGGAATGCATGTCATGGCGCGGGTCGATCCCCACGCCATCCATCAGGATGCCGCCGACGCCCACCCCGAGTGGATCGCCGTCGATGCCGAGGGCAATCCGCGCCGACACTGGGCTTTTCCGGATGTCTGGGTGACCTGCGCCTATGGCGATTACAACGCTAAATTCATGCCCGAAGTGGTCAAGGAACTGGTCCGCGACTATGATATCGATGCGGTCTTCGCCAACCGCTGGCAGGGCCATGGGATATGCTATTGCGATAGCTGCAAATCAAGATTCCACGCCGCGACGGGCCTCGATCTGCCGCGCTCCACCAACACTGCGGACCCGGCCTGGCGCGCGTGGTCGGCCTGGCGGCGCGACGTGCTGACCCGGATGGTGGTCGCGTGGGACAACGATGTCCGTGCGATCCGGCCGCATGCGAGCTTCATCCCCAACATGGGCGGTGCCTCGCTGATGGAATTCGACCTCGCCCTGATCGAAAAGCACTGCCCCTTTCTGGTGGTCGATCATCAGGGCCGCCACGGGTCGGTGCCGGTCTGGACTGCCGGGCGCAATGCCAAGCGCATGCGTGCGACCTTTCGCGACCGTCCGGCGATCCTGATCACGTCGGTTGGCCCGGAAGAGCCGGTTCACCGCTGGAAAGACAGCGTCAATTCCGCCGCCGAAACCGAAGCCTGGATCACCGATGGCGCAATGCATGGGATGCTGCCATGGTTCACCAAGTTCAACGGTGTCGTGCCCGATGCGCGCTGGATCGATCCGGTCGCGCGGGGGTTTGCGCTGCACGAGCGGATCGAACCCGCGCTGGCCGCAACGCAGCCCGCAACCGAAATTGCGATCCTTGACGCCACCACCACCCTGCGCCACCGCGACTGGCATGACCGAAAAGACGCCGAGGCCGACGAGCTTGGCTTCTATCACGCGCTGGTCGAGGCCGGTCTGCCGTTCGAGTTCGTGTCGGATCACGCCATGACGCCCGCCATGCTGGACCGCTTCCGGGTGCTGATCCTGCCCAACGCCACCTGTCTGTCGGACGACCAGTGCGCAATGCTGCGCGACTGGAGCGCGCGGGGCGGCAGCCTTGTGGTTGCAGGCGAATCCGCAACCCGCGACGAGCATGGCACACTGCGCACCGAATTCGGGCTGGGCGATGTGCTGGGTACCAGAATGACCTCTGCGGCGCGTGGTCCGCTGAAGAACACCTATGTCGCGCTCAATGGCGACCATCCGCTTGCCGAAGGTTTCGGCGGGGCCGCGCGGATTATCGGCGGCACGCGGATCATGGCTGTGACCGCCGAACCGGGCACGGATACGCCCTTCCTCCATGTCCCCGATTTTCCGGACCTGCCGATGGAAGAGGTCTATCCCCGCGCTGCCCCCGACACCCCCGCAGTTGTTACCCGCGACACTGGCGCGGGCGGGCGTAGCGTCCACATCCCGTGGAATGTCGGTGCCACCTTCTGGGGCGTGCTGATGGAAGATCATCAGCGCCTGATCGAGAATGCAGTGCGCTGGGCGCTGGGCGGTCCGCCGATGGCCGAGGCGCTGGGCGATGCCGTGCTGGATGTCGCCGCACGCGAAGGCGACGGCGTGACGCTGGTGCTGCTGACCAACCTGACCAACCCGATGATGATGAAAGGCCCTATCCGGCGTTGCTATCCGGTCAGCGGTCAGCGCGTCCGCGCAAGGCTTCCGGTCGGGCGGGACAGTGCCACCGCGCGCCTGCTGGTGGCAGATACAGACGTAGACGTCAGCATACATAACAGTACGGTCGAAATTGTTCTGCCCGAAATCGCTGTGGCAGAGGTCATCCGGATCGACTGGAACTGATCCGTCAGGGAGGAAGCGCCGATGCTGGGGTATATCGTCAAACGGGTGTTCCTGATGATCCCGACGATGATCGGCATTTCGATCATCTCGTTCTTCATCATCCAGCTTCCGCCGGGCGATTACCTGACATCGGTGCTGGCCTCGATGGCCGATGGGGGGCAGAACATCGACGAGGCCGAGATCGCCCGGATGCGCCGCATCTACGGGCTCGATGATCCGATGATCGTGCAATACTGGAAATGGATCTCGGGGATCGTGCTGCGGGGCGATTTTGGCTATTCGTTCGAGTGGGGTCGCCCGGTCAGCGAACTGATCTGGGACCGGATGGGGGCCACGCTCGGGGTCTCGGTGGCGGCGCTGATCTTTGTCTGGGCGGTGTCGCTGCCAATCGGCATCTATTCAGCCGTGCGCCGCCATTCGTTCGGCGATCATATCTTCACCTTCCTTGGCTTTCTGGGACTGGCGATCCCGAATTTCATCCTCGCGCTCACGCTCATGTATGTCAGCTTCGCGTATTTCGGGCAAAGCGTCGGGGGGCTCTTTTCACCGGAATATGCGCAGGCAGACTGGAGCCTTGCGCGGGTCTGGGATCTGCTCAAGCACCTGTGGATCCCGGTCGTCGTGGTCGGAACCTCGGGCACGGCGGCACTTATCCGGATCCTGCGCGCCAATCTGACGGACGAGTTGTCGAAACCCTATGTGGTCACCGCGCGCGCCAAGGGGCTGCCCGAATATCAGGTGATCCTGAAATACCCCGTGCGCATCGCGCTGAACCCGTTTGTGTCGGCCATCGGCTGGGTGCTGCCACAGTTGATCTCGGGCGTCACGATCACCGCGATTGTCCTGAACCTGCCGACCGCCGGGCCGATGCTGATCCGCGCGCTGGTTGCGCAGGACATGTATCTGGCGGGCAGTTTCATCCTGCTGATGGGCGTCCTGACGCTGATCGGGATGCTGGTCTCGGACCTGCTGCTCGCCGCCCTCGACCCCCGTATCCGGTTCACGTGAGGCTATCATGACCGACGCGACCCAACGCCCCGCACCCGACCCGTTCATCCTGCCCGAAGACGGCCATGAAGAGACAGCGCCCGCGATCAGCCCGCTTCGTCCGGGTGAGGACCCGGAAAACATTGCCGTCGCGGGCCAGTGGCAACTTATCCGCAAACGGTTTTTCGGCAACAAGGTTGCCGTGGCTGCGGGCGTCATCGTCATTCTGCTCTACCTCATCGCCGCCTTTGTCGAGTTCCTTGCACCCGCTTCGCCAACGGCAGCGCAGCCCCGCTTTACCTATGCGCCACCCCAGAGCGTCGCCTTCTTTGTCGAGGACCCCGAAACCGGCACCCGGCGCTGGCTGCCGCATGTCAAGGGCTATACGATGGAGGTGGACCTTGAATCGCTGCGCCGGACCTTCACGATAGACGATGATCAGGTCATACCCATCGGCTTTTTCGTCGAAGGGTC
Source organism: Paracoccaceae bacterium (assembly GCA_007118295.1). Lineage (GTDB taxonomy): Bacteria > Pseudomonadota > Alphaproteobacteria > Rhodobacterales > Rhodobacteraceae > Roseinatronobacter. Next base: position 8,389 of record SKRW01000340.1, read on the forward strand.
CAGCTACCGGCTATGGGGCCTGTTCGAAATGAACCGCCGCCTGATCGGCCCGCTTGATCCCTCAAAGCCGATGAACCTGCTGGGCACCGACAGCCTTGGCCGCGATCTGCTCAGCCGGGTGATCTATGGCACACGGGTTTCCATGTCGATCGGGCTGATCGGTGTGGTCACCAGCCTGGTCATCGGCACGATACTGGGCGCGCTGTCAGGCTATTACGGCGGCTGGGTGGATCTCTCCATCCAGCGGCTGATCGAGGTGATCAGCGCGATCCCCACTATCCCGCTCTGGCTGGGCCTTGCTGCGGCGATCCCGATCACATGGTCGCCGTTACGGGTCTATTTCATCATCACGCTGATCGTGTCGCTGCTGGCCTGGACCAGTCTGGCCCGCGAGGTGCGCGGGCGGTTCTTCTCGCTCAAGGGCGAGGATTTCGTGACCGCCGCATTGCTTGACGGGTCCAGTCAGCGGCGCGTGATCTTCCGTCACATCCTGCCGTCGCTGACAAGTCACATTCTGGCGGTCGTGACACTGGCGATCCCGACCATGATCGTGGCCGAAACGGCGCTTAGTTTTCTGGGCATCGGGCTGAAGCCACCGGTCGTCAGCTGGGGTGTGCTGCTGCAGGACGCGCAGAACATCCGCACTGTGGCGACCGCGCCCTGGCTGCTGGTCTGGCCGTCATTGATGGTGGTCCTGTCGGTGCTGGCCTTCAACTTTCTGGGGGACGGTCTGCGCGACGCTGCCGATCCCTACGAGAACTGATCCATGCAACACCAAAGTCACCCGCCCGCAAGCACCACCACCACCACCGACACCGACACGGTGCTGTCGGTCCGCAATCTGAGCATTGATTATCATCTGCGGACCCATATCCTGCACGCCGTCCGCGATGTGAGTTTTGACCTCAAGGCCGGGCACACGCTGGCACTGGTCGGTGAAAGCGGATCGGGCAAGTCGGTGACCGCGCGCGCGCTGTTGCGGATCATTGACACGCCCGCGCGGGTGACCGGCGGCACGATCACCCTGACCGGCCCGGATGGCCCGCAACGCCTTGACCAGATGACCGAGACCGGCAAGGAAATCCGCGCAATCCGTGGCGGGCGCATCGGGCTGATCTTTCAGGAACCGATGTCATCGCTGTCACCGGTCCGCACCATCGGCGCGCAGATCGTCGAATCCGTCCGCCTGCACCGCAAGATGACCAAGCAAGAGGCGAAGGCCGAAACTGTATCGCTGCTGCGGCAGGTGGAAATCGACAACCCCGAACAGATGGCCGACCGCTATACATTCGAGTTCTCGGGCGGAATGCGGCAGCGCGCAATGATCGCGATGGCGCTGGCCTGCAACCCCGATGTGCTGATCGCGGATGAACCGACAACCGCTCTGGACGTGACGACGCAGGCCGAGATCATGGACCTGATCAAGCGGCTGCAGGTCAGCCGTGGCATGACCATGCTGATGATCACCCATGATCTGGGGCTGGTGGCCGAGATTGCCGATGATGTGGCGGTCATGCGCTTTGGCAGGATTGTCGAACAGGGGCCGGTTGACGCGCTGTTCCACGCGCCCCGTACCGCCTATGCCCGCGCGCTTCTGGGCTCGACCCTGCGGCTGGAGGCCGGACAGAACCGCCCCGCGCCGCCCACCCAAGGCGAACCCCTGCTGTCGGCGCGCGGCCTGACCAAGGGGTTCGGAGCGAAGTCCTGGACCGGCAAGACCACCTGGGCAATCACTGCGGTCGATAATGTGAACATTGACCTGTGGCCGGGCGAGAATCTGGGCATTGTCGGCGAAAGCGGTTCTGGCAAGACGACGCTGGGCAAGATGCTGCTGCGGATCGTCGAACCCACAGCAGGCCGGATCGACTGGCGCCCCCAGCCCGGTGCCGCCCCCCGCGACGTCACTGCGATGGACAGGCGCACATTGCGGACCTATCGGCAGGCAGTGCGTCTGGTGTTTCAGGACCCGTTCGCCAGCCTCAACCCGCGGATGACCGTCAAGCAGGTGATTGGCGATCCGCTTTATGTCGCGGGCGGCATGAACGGTGCGGCCATAGACCGACGGGTGGGCGAGTTGCTGGAGCTTGTCGGCCTCGACCGCAGCGCGATGGAGCGGTATCCGCATGCGTTTTCCGGTGGCCAGCGGCAGCGTATCGGCATCGCCCGCGCGCTGGCGCTGAACCCCCAGATCATTGTCGCCGACGAGGCGACAAGCGCGCTTGATGTGTCGATCCGGGCCCAGATCCTTGATCTGCTGCTGGACCTGCAGAAACGGCTCGGCCTCAGCTTCGTGTTCATCGCGCATGACATCTCTGTGGTGCGCTATTTCTGTGACCGCGTGGTGGTCATGCACAAGGGACGAATCGTCGAGACCGGCACGGCGGAACACATCTGCACCACACCGTCCGAGCCCTATACCCAGGCGCTGATCTCGGCTGTTCCAAGCCCCGATCCGCGCAACAAACGCATGTCGCAACGCACGCGACTGTCACGCTGAAGGGAGACCCACTTGCCCAGATTTTCCGCCAATCTGTCGATGCTCTATAGCGAGCATACATTCCTCGACCGCTTTGCCGCTGCGGCCGATGACGGCTTTACCGCCGTCGAGTATCTTGGCCCCTATGACGAAACGCCTGACAATGTCGCACGCGCGCTGCAAGCCAATGGTCTGACTCAGGCGCTGTTCAATCTGCCATCCGGCGACTGGGCCGGGGGCGAGCGTGGCATCGGCGGACTGCCGGGGCGCGAGGCCGAATTCCGCGAGGGCGTGACGCGGGCCATCGACTATGCCGCAGCACTTGGCTGCACGCAGATCAACTGCCTTGCCGGGATCGCGCCTGCGGGGCGCGAGGCCGCGCATGAGGCCGTGCTGGTCGAGAACCTGAAATTCGCCGCCGACGCGCTGGGCCAGAACGGCATCCGCCTGCTGCTGGAGCCGATCAACACCCGTGACATTCCGGGGTTTCTGGTCACCCGCAGCGATCAGGCATTGCGGATCATGGACGCGGTGGGGTCCGGCAACCTGTGGCTGCAGTACGATTTCTATCACATGCAGATCATGCAAGGCGACCTCTTGCCGACATTCGAACGGCTGCAGGACCGGATCGCGCATGTGCAGATCGCCGACACGCCCGGTCGTCACGAGCCGGGCACCGGCGAGATTGCCTATCCCTTCGTGCTGCGCAGCCTCGACCGGCTTGGCTATGACGGCTGGGTCGGCTGCGAATACAAGCCCGCAGGCGGCACGTCCGCAGGGCTTGGCTGGATCAGGGACTGGATGGGGACAAAAACATGAAAATCGGTTTCATCGGACTGGGCGTCATGGGGCGCCCCATGGCGGGGCACCTGATCGACGCGGGCCACACGTTGCAACTAAGCCGGGTAAAGGACGCAAGCCGCTTCCTGCTCGACAAGGGCGGCACCGGGGCGGCGACAGCGGCAGAGGCCGCGCAGGGTGCCGGGGTCGTCATCCTGATGCTCCCCGACACGCCCGATGTGGAGGCGGTGCTGTTGGGCGATGACGGCGTGCTTGCCGGTCTTGAACCGGGCGCGCTGGTGATCGACATGAGTTCTGTCTCGCCGGTCGCCACCAAGGATTTCGCGACGCGGACCGGGGCCGCAGGCGGGCACTGGCTGGACGCGCCGGTGTCCGGTGGGCAGGCGGGGGCCGAAAACGCCGCCCTGACAATCATGTGCGGTGGCTCGGACGCCGCCTTCGACATGGCACGACCCTTGCTGGAGGTGATGGGCAAGCGCATCACCCATGTCGGTGGTGCCGGTGCCGGCCAGACTGCCAAGGTCTGCAATCAGATCATCGTGGGCCTGACCATTCAGGCCGTGGCCGAGGCGCTGACTTTTGCCGGGGCGGCAGGCACCGATCCGTCCCGCGTGCGCGAGGCGCTTATGGGCGGTTTTGCCGACAGCACGATCCTGAAGGTTCACGGCCAGCGGATGATCGACCAGACCTTTGATCCGGGGTTCCGCATCCGTCTGCATCGCAAGGATATGGCGCTTGCCGTCGATGCCGCCAAGGCGCTCGATCTGGCACTGCCCAATACAGCGGTCGTGCAGCAGCTTATGAACGCCGCCATCGGTCGGGGTGACGGCGACCTGGATCATTCGGCGCTGATCCGCACGCTCAAGGCGGCATCTGGTGCCGACTGAGCAATTCTGAACGCGATCAAGTCAACAGGTGGCCGGACCGACAGGACCGGGCGCTGCCATTGTCCCGAATGAGGAGTCGCCCGATGTCGAAACCCCAACCCAGAGTGCCCTTTGGCGCCGTCTATTTCCGAAAGTCGAACCCACCCGCCGCAGACTGGGCGCGCGACTATGGCATTGCCGCCGAAGACGGGCTCAACACCTTCCGCCACTGGTTCATGTGGTCCGCGATCGAACGCAGGCCCGGCGTCTATGACTGGGATGATTATGACCGCCAGATGGATCTGGCCGCCGAGAACGGCATCCAGACTGTGATCGCCGAATTTACCATGGCCGCGCCGGAATGGCTGCAGCGCAAATACGCGCAGCACCGGCAGCTTGCATCAGACGGCACGCCGATGGCCTCGACGCTCAGCCCCTCGGTTGCTGTCGGCGGCTTTGGTCAGGGACTGGGCAGCGCCGGGGCGCTGACACTGAACGCGCCCGAAGTGCATGACGCGGTCATGGGGTTTCTGACCGAACTCGCCAACCGCTATCGTGGCCACCCGGCGCTTATGGGGTATGACGTCAATAACGAGGTCAACTACCACCCCGATTTCGATTTTTCGGATCCGACCGCCGCCGCGTTCCGCGTCTGGCTGCGTGAAAAATATGGCGATCTCGATACGCTGGCCAAAGTCTGGCACCGCTATTCCTATGCCGAATGGGACGACATCATGCCCCCCCGGCAGATCCAGCCCTATGCAGAATGTCTGGACTGGCTGACGTTCCGCCGCGACAATTTCTATGGCCATGTCGCCGACAAGATCGCCACGATCCGCGCCGCAGATCCCGACGCCACCATCATCTCGCACGGCATTGCCGGGGCGATGACCGCGATGGCGCGGCACGGCTGCGACGACTGGCGCGCGGCGCAACAGGTGGAAATCTATGGCTATACCTGGATTGCCGCGCGCAAGGGCAACCAGCCGTGGCGCAATTTCTACGCGGGGGATCTGATCCGGGGTGCCGCGCGCGGCAAGCCTTTCTGGCATGCCGAACGACAGGGCGGGCCGCTGTGGATGCAACCACAGGTGCTGGGCCGGGACCGCGACGATGGCCGCGTGGCCGAGGCCGATGACGTGCGGCTGTGGTCGCTGGCCTCGTTTGCCGCCGGGGCGCGGGGGATGATGAACCTGCGCTACCGCCCGCTGCTCAATGGGCCGCTCTGGGGGGCGTTTGGCTCTTACGCTATGGATGGCTCCCGGACCGACCGTTCCGACATGGCCGCCAGCATCGCGCAATGGGTCAATGCCCCGGAACAGGCAGCCGCGATGGACGCGCGCCCGGTTCGCGGCGAGATCGGCCTGCTGGTCGTGCCCGAAACGCAGGACTGGGATGCGCTGCTGGGCCATGAAGGGGGATTCCAGACCTATTCGCAGGCGATGTGGGGGGCCTATCGGGGGTTCTTTGAACGCAATGTGCAGGCCGACTGGGTCCATGCCGATGACATCGACGCCTACCCCGTGCTCTATGCGCCCTATCCGATCATGTGGCCGCAGGCTGTCGCCCGGCGTATCGCCGCATGGGTCGCAGCCGGTGGCACGCTGATCTGTGAGTCCTGTCCGGGCTATTTCGGCGATCATGGTCAGGTCGGGGTGATCCAGCCCAACCATGGGCTTGACGCGCTTTTCGGCGCGACCGAGGCGCATGTAGAATTCATGCCGGACATCGCCGGGCGCGACACGATCCGGCTTGACGGCAGCACGCTGCCCTGCGGCGGTTTCCGGCAGGTCTATCAGTCCACAACCGGGCGGGCGCGTGGCACCTTTTCCGATGGCGAGGTTGCGGTGGTCGCCCATTCCACCGGCAAGGGCCGGACATTGCTGATCGGCAGCCATGTCTCGGCCGGGCATTTCAACGCGCGCGAAGCCGGGCGGGATGGCGCCGACGCATGGTGGCGCTGGTGCCTTGACTGGGCGGGCGTCGGGGCACGGGTGGAAACCGGCAACCCCCATCTGGTCGGACGCCTGCACGAAGGCGGGGACGGGCGTTTTCTGTGGGTCGTGAACCCGGACCGCAACGCGCAATCGGGTCGGCTGCGGCTCGATGGGGCGGCAGTGCAGGGCGGTGCGCTGTGGGGCTGTGCGCCTGACGGGGACCGCATTACTGTCCCCGGACGCGATGCTGTGGTGCTCAAACTGGAAAACTGACCAAGATGCCGGTCAGGTCGGATCAGGGCAGGGCGCAGGCGGCACCGGTGTGTTGCCAATAGCAGCGCCCTGCCATGGTCTGTTTCCTGTCCTGATGCAGTCTGCGGTGACGGAACTGGCCGGAAACAGCGGGTTCTGGTGTCAGGAAGTTGCAATGAGCGTATCACGGGTTTAGTAAACATGTGCACAGACGCTCGGGGAAGGCCAGGCATGTCCGGGACGGCACTCAGAGAAGGCTTCGGAAAACTAGCGCATGTGATGATCATCACGGCAGGGGCGCTGTTATTCGGCTTTGTTGCATTATGGCTGAATTTTCCGCTGCCCTGGATGCTGGGCGCACTGGTGTTCTCGGCCACAGTGCGCTTGCTGGAATTCCCTGTGCGCGTGCCGGTTCAGACGCGACAACTGGGTCAGGTGCTGGTGGCCAGTTCGGTTGGACTGTCTTTCACCCCCGAAGCGCTGCAACTCATGGGGGCCTTGGCCATACCGATGGTTCTGGCGGCGTTGCTGACGATTGTGCTCAGCTTTGGCGTGGCAGGCGTGCTGATGAAAATGACCAGTGCGGGTGCAAGCACGGCGATCCTTGCGTCACTGCCGATGGGGCCGGTCGAAAGTGCCATTCTGGCCCGCAAGCATGACGCACCGCCCGGACCGGTGGTCTTTGCCCAGACCATGCGCATTGTCTTGCTTGTCGTCCTGATCCCGCCGCTGATCGTCTTTCTGGATGGCGGTGTGACGGATCCCGTTGCCGTGTTGCGCGCAGCAGACTGGACCACAGAGGGGGCCGCGCTGTTGTTTGCCTTCGGGCTGACCGGGGCGCTCTTGCTGCGGTTCCTGCGGATGTCGAATCCGTTCTTTCTGGGCGCTCTGGGGGGCGCGGCGCTGGGGGCAGTGTTCGGTCTGCCTGTTTCCTCCTATCCTTATGTGGTTCTGGCCGGCGCTCAGATCTTTCTGGGGATCTGGCTGGGCGCTGTGTTCGACAGGGGCCTGTTTCGCAATGCGCGCGGCTTTCTGGCCGGGTC
>SKRW01000103.1 GCA_007118295.1 Paracoccaceae bacterium
CCTGCCCGGTGACGAGGACGGAGGTGGGGAAATAACGCTTGAGTTCCTCGGTCTGTTCGGGCCAGCCAAGCGTGCCAATGGGCCAGAGGCCGGAGGAGAACCAGGTGTCGAGGACGTCGGGTTCTCTAAACAGTTCAACCGACGTTAATCTCTCACCTCCAGTTTTTTCTGAGCCTGTGGTGGTATATTCGTCGCGGGTGTGCACCTCGTTTGACGTGGAGGGCGCGGACGGTGAAATCTTTACAGAGACACTGTCACCGTAGAATTCGGATGCGAGGCGGATAGCCTCAGCCTCAGAAGAAGCGCAAAACTCTTTCTTTGGGCCGTTGAAATTTACGTCGCCGTTTGGAAAATTCGGCCCATACCAAACCGGAATCTGATGCCCCCACCAGAGCTGCCGCGAGATGCACCAGGGCTCGATATTCTCCAGCCAATGATAATAGGTCTTCTCACCCGATTCCGGCACAATCTTCACGCGGCCAGAACGCACCGCATCCAAAGCAGGCCCGACGACCTTCTCGGCATCAACAAACCATTGATCGGTCAGCATCGGCTCGATCACCACTTTCGAGCGATCCCCGAAAGGCTGCATGATCTTCTTCGCTTCGACCAGCGGCACCTCTGCCGCCGGGTCATCCTCGGCCCCCAGCTTGCGCCCCAGTCGGGGGTCGTCGGCGCGGGTCATGACCGCCAGCCCCTCGGCGGTGATCTCTGCGACCACGGCCTTGCGCGCCGCGTAGCGGTCCAGCCCGCGCAGATGGTCGGGAACAAGGTTCAGCGCATCGGCTTCGGCCTCGGACAACACCCGCTCGCCCCGCGCCACCGCGCCTGCAATCGCCGCCGCCTCGGCATAGGGCGCACCATCGTCGCGCATCCGCGCTTTCGTATCCATCAGCCGGTACATCGGGATGCCCCCGCGCTTGGCCACGCCATAGTCATTGGCGTCATGCGCGCCGGTGATCTTGACCGCGCCAGAGCCGAAATTCGGGTCCGGGTAGTCATCCGTGATGATCGGGATCAGGCGACGATGCTCTTTCGGTCCGACCGGGATTTCGCATAGTTTTCCGATAATTGGCGCATAACGTTCATCTGATGGATGAACGGCAACCGCGCCATCCCCTAGCATGGTTTCAGGCCGTGTTGTCGCAATCGAGATATAGTCGCGCATCTCGCGGAAAATCACATTGCCGTCTTCATCTTGCTCCAAATACTCATACGTCTCTCCGCCAGCCAGCGGGTATTTGAAATGCCACATATGGCCGTCAACTTCGATATTCTCGACCTCAAGATCGGAAATCGCAGTTTCAAAATGCGGGTCCCAGTTGACCAGTCGCTTGCCGCGATAGATCAGCCCCTTGTTATACATATCGACAAAGACCTTGATCACCGCGTCGTGGAAATTGCCCTCTTCGCCTGCAGGCGCGCCCGGTGCGCCCGACATGGTAAAGGCGTTGCGCGACCAGTCCAGCGAACAGCCCAGCCGCTTGAGCTGCTGGATGATCGTGCCGCCGGATTTCTGTTTCTGTTCCCAGACAAGTTGCAGGAAATCGGGGCGCGAGAAATCCGTGCGTTTCTTCTGTTGCAGCGCCAGTTCGCGCTCGACCACCATCTGGGTCGCGATGCCGGCATGGTCCTGCCCCGGCTGCCACAGCGTATCGAACCCGCGCATCCGGTGCCAGCGCACCAATATATCCTGCAGCGTGTTGTTGAAGGCGTGCCCGATATGCAGGTTACCGGTCACATTGGGCGGCGGGATCATCACGCAAAAGCTGTCGTCCCGGCGCTTGTTTGCACCGGCACGGAACGCGCCTGCCTCTTCCCACATTGCGGCAATCCGCGCTTCGGCTGCCTGTGCGTCGAAAGTCTTGTCCATCGCCATCGGTTCTGCCTCGTTCCCCTGCGTGCCGCCCGTATGTAACGCCCCATCTGCCCAAGGGAAAGCCCCGCAAATGCGCCTGAAACACTATGTTGCCAGACGCCATTTTCGGCTATGATGAGCGCTTGAGTGCGAAGGATCGCAACATGGAACGCAAGCCCGTTTCCTTTCGGCGGCTGGTGCGGCGGCTGGGCCTGTACTGGCTGGCCTTTCCGCTGCTGTTTGCGCTTGTCTTTGGCGGGGTCGGCGTTGCCATGACCCGCAATGCCGTGTTGCTGGCGCGCGAGGGTGTGGTCACACAGGCGCTGGTTCTGGACAAGCAGATCGAAACGCGCCGGTCCTCGGATGGCAAGACCAGCACGACCTATCATATCCGCTACAGCTATCACCCCAATGAACGCGCAGAGCCGATCACGCGCCGCCAGAGTGTCAGCCGAAGCCTGTATCGGCAAGCGGATACGGGCGCGCAGATCCCGGTCACCTATGCATGGTCCAACCCCGACCGCGCCAGTATCGACCCCGCGCATGACCGGATCGGTGCCTATATCTTTGGCGGTTTCGGCGCGCTGGCGACCCTGATCTCGCTGGGTCTGGGCGGCTGGATGCTGGGCCGCAAGCTGTCGATCCTGCGCGCGCTGCGCACGGGCGATGTGCGCGAGGCGCGGGTGACAGCCATCCGCGAAACCAATGTGCGCAAGAACAAGGACAGGCAATATGTGATCGACTGGGTCGATGCTGCGGGCGAAAGCGGCACCTCGATGATGGACGGGTTCGACGCGCTGTCAATGCACCCCGAAGGCAGCGTGATCGTGGTCTATGTCGATCCCAAAACCGGGCGCGGCTGGTGGGAAGACCAGATCTGACCCACAGTCGCGCCACAGCGCTTTCAGACCTGCTGGCGCGCGCCCCTGGAAGGAAACGGTGGTATGGACCGCGACCCGCATGATCTGGGACAGATTTTTGCACGGCTGCAGCTTTACCAGCCCGTGATCCTGCTGGTGCTGGCCCTGGGCCTTGGCGCATTCGCGCTGCGCACGCATCTGCATGCCGCCGCACTCGCCCGTGACGGGGTCGAGGCGCGGGCAGAGGTGTTGGCACGGCAATTCAGGCAACAGGCTTCAAGATACCCGGGCTGGCGGGCACCGACGGTGCGCATCCGGTATCACCCGCAAGGGATGTCCGAGCCGCTGACGCGGCGAAAATCCGTTGGTCGGCCGTATTACGACCAGTTGCGTGTCGGCGGGCAGGTGCGTATCCGCTACAGCGCCTCTGCCCCGCATGTGGTCAGCATCGATCCCTACCGCGAAAGGCGCCTGCGCCTGTTGCTGACAGGGGTGGCGGGGGCCGTGATGTTGGGCGCGTTGGGCTTTACCGCCTGGACCGTGAAACGCAGGCTGCCGCACATTCGCGCACTGCGCCATGGCGCGCGGCGGACGGCGCGGGTCAGCGCGCGGCGTTCATCCAATGTCCATCAGGGCAAGCAGCGCCTTCAGGTGCTGGAGTGGCAAGACAGTCAAGGCCAGACCGGCACATCGCAGCCCGAGACGCGCGGACGTCTGGCCAAGGTCGCGATTGGCAGCGAGATCATGGTCCGTATCGACCCGAAAACCGGGCGCGGCTGGTGGGACGCGCAAATCTGAGCGTCTATGCCTTGCGGATCGTGTCGCCCGGATCGACGCGCGGGGCCAGTTCGATCCGCTTACCCCCGATCACCCCATCCGTATTCCGCCCGGCGACAATCTCGGCGGCATGCTGTCCAATCTCGTGGCGGCAGGCATCGGTTGTGGCCAGCCGCATGCGCAACCCATCCAGCAATTCCAGCCCGTTAAAGCCTGCAAGACCGATCTGGCCGGGCACATCCAGCCCCTGATCCAGACAATAAAGCAACCCCCCTGCCCCGATCATGTCATTGGAGTAATACAGAAAGTCCAGATCCGGCGCGCGCTTGAGCAAGGCTTCGGTCATCTCGCGGCCCTTGGCCAACGACGACCCTCCTGCGTAATGCTCTGTCGCCGTCAGTGTGACACCTGCCGCCTCCAGTGCCCCGGTGAACCCTTCGACGCGTTTGCGGGCGCGGTGATCGTCGGGCATCTTGGTGCCCAGAAACCCGATCTTGCGATAGCCTGCCGCAAGGATGGTCTCGGCCATTTCACGCCCTGCGCGCCTGTGCGAGATACCGACCATCGAATCGATCGGCTCGCCGTCGATATCCATGATCTCGACAATCGGGATGCCGGAATTCATCAGCATCGCCCGCGCCGCTTCTGAATGCTCCAGCCCCGCAACGATCATCCCCGAGGGTCGCCAGGACAACATCTCGTAGATGACATTCTCCTCGCGCTCGACCTTGTAATCGGTCGCACCGAAAACGGGTTGCAGTCCCGAATCTTCCAGCGCGCTGGAAATGCCGGATAACACTTCGGGAAAGACCATATTGGCCAGCGACGGGATCACGACCCCGACGAGGTTGACCCGCTGACTGGCCAGCGCACCCGCAATCTTGTTGGGCACATAGCCCAGCGCCTTGGCAGCGGCGAGCACCCTTTCGCGCGTCGCGGGCGAGACATCGGCACGGTTGCGCAACACACGGCTGACGGTCATTTCGCTGACACCGCTGGCCTCGGACACGTCACGCAACGTCAGGGGACGATGCGCGTCTGGGGGAAGATATGGGGGCAAGGCACAGGTTCCTGTCAAACTATTGCAAACGCCATGTTAACGCTCCTGTCAGGCCGGGCCAAGAGGATTGCGCGACAACACTGACGGGGTGACAGCCCTGGAAAAAAACGCTATGCGCA
>SKRW01000001.1 GCA_007118295.1 Paracoccaceae bacterium
AAGGCGGCGATGCCGGGGTCCGCGCGCTGATAAAGGCGTGCTGCCTCGCGCAATAGCCGCTTGGTCATCGCCCGGATTTCTGGCACCGGTTGTGGCGTGCGGCAAAACGGTTCGGGGTCAATGCCTGCCTCGGAAAACCATTCCAGTGGCAGATAGATCCGCCCGCGCCGCGCGTCTTCGCCAATATCGCGCGCAATGTTGGTCAGTTGCATCGCGAGGCCAAGATCGCAGGCACGCGCAAGCCGGTCGCGGTCGCGCACGCCCATGAGTACACACATCATGACCCCCACAACCGCCGCCACGCGTGCCGAATAGGCCCGCACGTCCGACAGGGTCTGGAAGCGGCGCCCGTCCGCATCCCAAGCCAACCCTTCCAGCAGCGCGTCAGGCAGCGCACGAGGCAGCCTGTGCGCTTCGATCAACCGCGCAAAGGCACGGTCGATGGGGGCATCTTTCGGATTGCCTGAATAGGCCCTGTCCAGCCGGTCCTGCAGATTCAGCACTGCGGCGACAGGATCAGCGCCCTCGTCAACAGCATCATCAGCCAGACGACAGAAGGCATAGAGCACGAGTGCGGGGTCGCGCACGCGCGCGGGCAGCAGTTTCGATGCTGCATGAAAGCTGAGCGAGCCTGTCTTGATAGCCTCGTGGCAGGCGGTCATGTCTGCTGCGGCACTCATTCTGCGGCCATCGGAAGTTGCGCAACGTGGGTCGCGTCAGGCACAAGCTGTCCCAGCACTTCTGCCGTGCCGATCACCCCCGGCACACCTGCGCCCGGATGCGTGCCCGCACCCGCCAGATACAGGCCGGGCAGTTCCTCGGATACGTTGTGAGGACGGAACCACGCGCTTTGCAGGATGCGCGGTTCTATCGAGAAACCGGCACCCAGCGGCGACAGGTAGCGGTCGCGAAATGTCTCGGGGGTGAAGGTCAGGCTTTCGCTGATATGGTCCGACAATCCCGGCAACAACCGGTCTTCCAGCATCTTCAGCATTTTCTGGCGGTAGGGCTCGGCCTCTGTTTTCCAGTCCACGCCATTGTTGTGCCCCAGATGAGGCACGGGAGAAAGCACATAGAATGTATCATCGCCATCGGGTGCCACCGAAGGGTCAGTGACCGAGGGGCGGTGGACATACAGGCTCATGTCATCGGCAAGTTTGCCCCGGATGAAGATATCCTTGATATGCTCGCGGTAGCGGGGGCCGACCACAATCGAATGATGCCCGACATCGCGCCACTTGTCACGCGTGCCTCTGGTTCCGAAATACCAGACATAAAGGCCCATTGACCAGCGCGTGCGCCGCAACTTGGCATCGCTCCAGCGGCGTTTGGGACGGTTGCGCAGCAGACGGGTATAGGTATGGCCCGCGTCCGCATTGGAAACGACGATATCGGCAGCAATCTCGGTACCATCCTGCAGGCGCACACCGGCGGCGCGACCATCGCGGACAAGAATTTCATCCACTTCCGCCCCCATGCGCACCATGCCGCCCTGATCGCGGATCACCCCTGCCATCGCCTTGGCAATCGCCTGCACGCCGCCCATCGCGTAATGCACGCCAAAGGCTTTCTCCAGATGGCTGACCAGCGCATACATAGAGGTGACGCGGAACGGGTCGCCCCCGATGAACAGAGGATGAAAGGAAAAGGCAAACCGCAGCCGTTCGTCACGAAAACGGCGCGCGGCATGGGCATAGACGGACCGGTCCGCCCGATACCACGCGAATTTTGGCAGAACCTTGATCAGATCCCACAGCTTGTTCATGGGGCGGCGGCCCAGATCTTCAAAGCCGAACCAGTAGCGGGCTTCGGCATCGGCCAGAAACTTGTGGTATCCCTTCAGGTCACCGGGCGACAGGCGCGCGACCTCGGCCTCCATCGCCTGTGCATCGTCGCGCATGGTAAAGCTCGACCCGTCAGGCCAGCGGATTTCGTAAAAAGGTTCCATCGGCTTGAGCGTCACATCACGGTCAAAGTCGCGCCCACACGCGGCCCACAGGTCGCGCAACCCTTGTGGTACAGTCACGATCGTTGGCCCTAGATCAAACCTGTGCCCACCTTGCGTGATGGACGATCCGCGCCCCCCCGGCAGGTCCAGCCGGTCCAGCACCGTAACATGATACCCTTTGGCACCCAGCCGCATCGCGGAAGCAAGCCCCCCCAGCCCCGCGCCAATCACGATTGCGCTTTGCGGTCCAGAATCGGTCATCTTCGGTTCCCATCTTTTCTGATTTTTCTCAGCTTACACTGCCCGAAAGTGTCAATCAAGATTTACATCGTTTCACTTTACACTGTCTGAAGCTTGTGACAATCTGGGTTGACAGTCAGGAGGCTGGAATCGCCATGCAATCCGTCACGCTCAGCTTGTTCCGCTTTGACCGCGTGCGCGCGCGTCTGTGGGTTCTGGGCCAGATGGGGGCCGCGCGCTTCTCTTTGCCGCGCGTTCCGGGCCTGCGATTCTGGAAGCTGTGCGGTTCTGGCTCGGGCGAAGGGTTCACCCCGCGCCCGAACTGGGGCACATGGGCCATACTGGGTGTCTGGGAGACACGGCAGGCCGCAAATAACGGGATGGAGCATCCACCCTTCACCCACTGGTGCAACCGCGCAGATGAAAGCCTGACCCTGTTTCTGGAGCCCTTCTCGGCGCGTGGGCATTGGTCCGGCGCGCGTCCGTTCACGCCGCATGGCGACAGTGACGGCCTGATTGCCGCGATGACCCGTGCCACGGTCAAGCCTGCAAAGGCGCTGCGGTTCTGGGGCCGCGTGCCGGATATTTCCGCCAGGATAGGCGCAGATCCCAACGTGATGTTCAAGATTGGGATTGGCGAGGTGCCGCTTTTGCATCAGGTGACATTTTCTATCTGGCCCGATGCCGAGGCCATGGCCGCCTTTGCGCGTCGCGGCCCCCATGCCGAGGCCATTCGCGCAGTGCGCGAGGAAGGCTGGTTCAACGAGGAACTCTATGCCCGTTTCCGCGTCGCCGGAAGCATGGGCACATGGCAGGGGCGTGACCCCATTGCCGCAACCACCAGACAGGAGGCCGCATGACGCCTTTCCCTTTCGCTGCCATTGTCGGGCAGGACGAGATGAAAACCGCAATGATCCTGACCGCGATCGACCCGAGGATCGGGGGCGTTCTGGTCTTTGGCGACCGTGGCACTGGCAAATCCACCGCCGTGCGGGCGTTGGCGGCATTGTTGCCGCCGATTGATGCTGTGAAAGGATGCCCCTGCAACTCTGCAAGGGTCGAGGATTGCCCGGACTGGGCTGTCGTCACCGAAACGGAGGTCGTCTCAAGGCCCACGCCGGTCGTTGATCTGCCCCTTGGTGTGACCGAAGACCGGGTGACCGGCGCGCTGGATATAGAGCGCGCGCTGACGCGCGGTGAAAAGGCGTTCGAGGCCGGTTTGCTGGCGCGGGCCAATCGCGGATATCTGTATATCGACGAGGTGAACCTGCTGGAGGATCACATCGTCGATCTGCTGCTGGATGTGGCCCAGACTGGCGAAAACGTGGTCGAGCGCGAGGGCATGTCGATTCGCCACGCGGCGCGGTTTGTGCTGGTCGGTTCGGGCAACCCCGAAGAAGGCGAGTTGCGCCCGCAACTTCTGGACCGGTTTGGCCTATCAGTTGAAGTGACCAGCCCCAAGGAGATCGAGACACGGGTCGAAGTGATCCGCAGGCGCGATGCTTATGAAAACGACCACGCGACCTTTATGACGGAATGGCAGCCAGAGGATGCCGCGCTGCGTGCGCGCATTCTGGCCGCGCGCGCCGTGTTGCCAGCAGTGCGCAGTTCCAATGTAGTGCTGCATGATTGCGCGTCGGTCTGTCTGGCGCTTGGCTCGGACGGGTTGCGGGGCGAGTTGACGCTGCTGCGCACGGCGCGCGCCCTTGCCGCCTATGATGGCGCGACCGAGGTGACGCGCGACCATATCCGCGCGGCAGCCCCCATGGCGCTGCGTCACAGGTTGCGCCGCGATCCGCTGGATGACGCCGGTTCGAGTGCGCGTGTTGCGCGCCAACTGGCCGAGGTGTTGCCCTGACACCCTATGACGACACCAGCGGCCTGCCCGGTCGTCCATCGCCGCCCGATGCTGACCCATGGGCGCAGGTCGGGCTGGCGCTGACTTTGCTTGCAATAGATCCTGCAGGTCTGCGCGGCTTGTGGCTGCGCGCGCGGTCCGGGCCTGTGCGCGACCGGGTAGTCGCAGCCCTTGCACTGCTTTGCCCGCGCAAAATGAACCCTGCGGTTACTGACGAGGCGCTGTATGGCGGCATGGACCTGAGCGCGACACTGGCCCTTGGCGAGATGCAGCGCCATGCCGGACTGCTGGAGCATCCCGGTTTACTGGCGCTGAGCATGGCCGAGCGTTGCCCGCCGGGGCTGGCCGTGCGACTGGGGCAGGCGCTGGATCATGATGCCTCGCTCAGCCTTGTGGCATATGATGAAGCCGCCGAGGAAGGTGAGGGGCTGCCAGCGGCCTTGGCCGACCGGCTGGGCCTGTTTCTGGACCTTGACGGGTTCGGCTGGAGTGACACCGCCCCGATCACCCTGTGCCGTGGCGCAATCGACACGGCACGCACGCGCCTGCGCAATATGCACCTTGGCGCGGCGCAGATGCGCCTGACCCGCGTCGCTGCGGAACTGGGCATTGACAG
>SKRW01000199.1 GCA_007118295.1 Paracoccaceae bacterium
AGTTGCGCGCGCGTGGCGCTGCCCCCGCAGCGCGCCAGCGCCGCTGCCGCCAGAGGAACAGGCAGGATGGGAACTGCGGCGCGGATGCGGTCCATCAAAACCTCGGCAAGGGTTTCAGTGCTGGCATCGGGGGCCTGCATCAGAAAGCCACGCAGCGACAAGGGTGCCCCGTAACAGACAGCGGCATAGCCAAAGGGCGTGAACCGCCCGCGCAATTTCTGCCACAAGATCCGCAGCATAAAGCCCAGAACGACCTTCATCCGCACGGGAAAGCGGCGTATGCCCTGCATACCCGCGCTGATCAGAACACGGTCTTCCAGCACACGGTCATAGTTCAGCGCGACCGGCACAAAGACCACATCCGGCCCCTGATGGAGATTGAAACCGCGCACGATGTAATGCAGCAGCCCTTTCTTGGCCGGACCGACAGCACCATTCAGACTCAGCCCACCTTCGGGAAAAATGGCCTGCGTGGTGCCCTGCTGAATCGACATCTGCACATACCGCGCCAGCACGGCACGGTAGAGCGGGCTAGAATAGCGACGGCGGATGAAATACGCGCCCATGGCGCGAATCAACGCCTTGAGGGGCCAGACGCGGGCCCACTCGCCCACAGCATAGCTGAGTGCGGAATGCTTTGACGCAAGCCATGTGATCAGTACGTAATCCATGTTCGAGCGGTGATTCATCACGAACACGACCGAGGCCTGCTTGTCGATCTCGGCCAGCATCGGGTCGTCTGCTCCGCCCAGCCGCACCCGATACAGCCCCTGACTGATGCGCTGCGCGAGTTTGATGGCAAAGCCGAAATAGGTTGCGGTCGAAAACCCCGGCACGATCTCGCGCGCGTAGGAGCGTGCCTTCTCGAACGCCACATTGGCGGGCACACCTTCTTCACGGGCGTGGCTGCGCACGGCTTCCATCACCTGCGGGTCATAGATCAGGCGGGTGACCTGATCCTCGCGGCGCATGATCTTGAACGGCTCGATAGGGCGCTGCAGGCGCGTGTTGAGCGTGGCAATGGCGCGCTCCATGCGGCGGCGGAAAAACCACCGCACCGAGGGAAACAGGAAATGCGAGGCAAAGGTCACCGCAGCAAAGCCGAGGATCAGTAGAAGTGCCCAGAAAGGTAATTCGACAGGCTGAAACATGACGGCAATCTTGCAGGAATGATGAGCGTGGTAAATCCCGGTTTCGCAGGGGCGCTACGACGGTCTCAGGGTGCATCGCATCCTGTAGGGTGGGTGATTCACCCACCATCCGCGTTCTGCCCCAGGTGCCACAGAGAAATGCAGGGCGCACAGGTCACAGGATGCTTGCCGCCCCATGTTCCGCATAGTGAAAGGGGCCGCATCGCTTGCGGCCCCACGTTTACTGTTCTCGTCGTCGCGTCAGCGATCAGCCGACCAGTTCCAGACCCGAGAAGAAATAGGCGATCTCTTGCGCCGCCGTTTCGGGTGCGTCCGAGCCGTGAACCGAGTTTTCACCCACAGATTGCGCGAATTCGGCGCGAATCGTGCCTGCTGCGGCATCGGCGGGGTTGGTGGCCCCCATCACTTCGCGATTCTTCGCAATCGCGCCGTCGCCTTCCAGCACCTGCACCACGACCGGTGCCGAGGCCATGAACTCGCACAACTCGTCATAGAACGGGCGTTCGGCATGGACTTCGTAGAACTTGCCTGCCTGCGCCTTGGTCAGATGGATGCGCTTCTGCGCGACGATGCGCAGGCCAGCTTCCTCGAATTTGGCATTGATCTTGCCAGTCAGGTTACGGCTGGTCGCGTCGGGTTTGATGATCGAAAGCGTGCGCTCGATGGCCATGTGTCATTCTCCAGAAAAACTGTCAGGGCAGGGGTGCCCAAGCCGCGCAGCCCTTACCATGGCGGCGTGACAGAGGGAAGGCTTAAGGCCGGATTTGCCCCCACAGATCATACGCGCCTGCCTCATCCACCTCGACCGTGACGATATCGCCCACCGACAGCCCCTCGGTGCCGTCATCAATGAACAGATTGCCGTCAATCTCGGGGGCATCGGCCTTGGTGCGGCAGGTGGCGATGCCGTCGGCGTCGATCTCGTCCACGATCACATCCAGCCTCTGGCCAACCTTGGCGGCCAGTTTCGCTTCGGAGATCGTTTGCGCGCGCTCCATGAAGCGTGCCCAGCGTTCGGCTTTCACGGCGTCAGGCACATGGTCGGGCAGCGCGTTCGAGCGCGCACCTGCGACGTTTTCATACTGAAAACAGCCCACACGGTCGAGTTGCGCCTCATCCAGCCAGTCCAGCAAGTGCTGGAATTCGGCCTCTGTCTCGCCCGGATAGCCCACGATAAAGGTCGAGCGCAGCGTGATCTCGGGGCAGATGCTGCGCCACTCGGCAATACGCTCCAGCGTTTTTTCACCTGCCGCCGGCCGTGCCATGCGGCGCAGCACATCCGGGTGCGAATGCTGAAAGGGGATGTCCAGATAAGGCAGCACCAGCCCCTCTGCCATCAGCGGGATCAGATCGCGCACATGGGGGTAGGGGTAGATGTAATGCAGCCGCACCCATGCCCCCAGAGACCCCAGATCGCGCGCCAGATCGGTGATATGCGCACGGTGGTCGCGATCTGTCGCGTGTCTGATATCCACCCCGTAGGCCGATGTATCCTGGCTGATTACCAGCAATTCCCTTACCCCGGCTTCAACTAGCTTTTCCGCCTCGCGGATCACGGCATGGGCCGGACGCGACACCAGACGCCCGCGCATGTCGGGGATGATGCAGAACTTGCACTTGTGATTGCAACCCTCGGAAATTTTGAGGTAACTATAGTGGCGCGGGGTCAGGTGCACACCCGTTGCAGGCAACAGGTCGATGAACGGATCGGGCGCGGGCGGCACAGCGGCATGCACGGCATCCAGCACCTGTTCATACTGGTGCGGGCCCGTCACGGCCAGAACCTTTGGGTGGGCACCAGTGATATACTCGGGCTCGGCCCCCAGACAGCCTGTGACGATCACGCGACCATTGGCGCTCAGGGCCTCGCCGATGGCGTCCAGACTCTCGGCCTTGGCCGAGTCGAGAAAGCCGCAGGTGTTCACGATCACGGCATCCGCGCCTGCATAATCGGGGCTGATGGCATAGCCTTCGGCGCGCAGGCGCGTCAGGATACGTTCGCTATCGACCAGCGCCTTGGGGCAGCCAAGCGACACCATGCCAATCGCAGGCTGGCCGGGCCGCGCAGGCTCGGTCAGGCGCGCACGGGGGGCGATATCGGGGCGCAGGTCTGGCGGGTTCTGACTCATGAGCGGCATATACTGCGCGCGGAGGCAGGCGGAAAGCCCCTTCCGCCATCTGAATGGCATCCGCAGCGGGGGCAGGCTGTGCGCCTGGCCGGTTTGCGTGTGGCTGATTGCGTCTAACGTGCGCGGCGCAGCATGCTGCCGCCCAGATTGCGGATCAGGCGCAACAGCACTTTCGGGCCTAGATCGGCATAATCCATCTCGCCCGCCAACAGGCGCAGGTAGCCACGGCTCATGGCCGGGTGGCGTTGCACCGCGCGCGGGAAATGGGGGCGCACTGGCCGGGAATAGATAAGCGCGCGGATGCGGCGCGCGGCATCCATTTCGCGGTGGATATAGCGCAGTTCTGCGCGATAGAGCGGCATGGCGCGGTCCGGTCGGCCCGCGCTCAGCGCCGCGACCACGGCTTGCCCGGCATAGGCGCCCGATTTCATGGCCCAGGCGATGCCCTCGCCCGTGATCGGGTCCACCAGCCCGGCAGAATCGCCTGCCAGCAGAACGGACCCGCGCCCCGGTTCCTTGCGATACGCGCCAAAGGGCAGAAAGGCCCCCTTGCAGCGCAGTTTGCCGCTATCTGCCAGATGGGGGGCATGCTGGTGCAGGTAGCGGGTGAAATGTGCCTTCATGTCGGGGTTGCGCAGATGCACGCCGCCCACGCCCAGCGTGATCGACCCATTCTTGGGAAACACCCAGCCATAGCCCCAGTTTGCTGCGCCAAGGTCGATCTCGGTCGTGTTATCGGGGGTCAGGTCACGATCCAGTTCGATTTCCAGCCCGAAACCGATCTGCGCGGGGTCGAACGGACGACCAAAAAGCGCCCGCGCGACCCCGCTATTGGCCCCGTCAGCGCCGATCATGACGGGTGCTTGCAGCACACGACCATCGGCCAGGGTGACGGTCGGGCTGCCCGTGTCGATGGCCGTAATCCGGGCCGGTGCGATGACATCGGCACCAGCGGCGACAGCGCGGGCATGCAGTTCAGCGTCAAAGGCATGGCGCATGGTCATGTGAAGTGTGGGCGCATCGTCCTGCCCGCCAATTCTGCGCCCCTCAAAGGCCAGCCGAAACTGGTTCGTGGGCAGAAACAGATCGGGCGTGGGTGCAAGGTCGAAAATCTCTGCGAGATAGCGCATCGACCGGCCGGTGACACCGCCCCCGCACAGCTTGTCGCGCGGAAAGGCGGATTTGTCGACCAGTGCCACCCGCAGACCAGCTAACGCCGCCACACGTGCTGCCGCTGCCCCAGCCGGGCCTGAACCGATAACGATCAGATCATGGTGCAAGCGCTGCTCCTGAAATGGAGATCCGGGTTTTCAATACACGCCTCAGATAAGCGTTCTGTTCGGCTTGGACCAGCCCCTGAATGTCAGGGCGGCGGACAT
>SKRW01000331.1 GCA_007118295.1 Paracoccaceae bacterium
CGCACCAGTCTGCATACCAGCTATCAAAAAGCGCGAGTTGCACCGTGGCATAGGCTTCTTGCGCGGGCGAAAGCGCGTCGCTTTCGTTGAAGTGCAAAGCGTATTCCGGATTCCCGCGCAATACCATCAGGTGCTTGTAGTACAGTACCAGATCCGGCCCTTCGTCGAAGGATGACAGCACCTGCAACGCAGCATCAAGCTCTTGTGCCCGCGCACGGGCCGTCGCGTCACCTGCTGCGGCCGCCTTTGACAATGCGACCAGATGCAGCACTTCGCGTGGCAGCACATTGCCGATACCCGTGATCGCGCCGGTTGCTCCACAATTGACGAAGCCATGCACAACCATCGTGTCGACGCCAACCATGAGTACGACGTCCTTGTGCCCGCTGGTAATGGTCTCTGCCGCATAGCGCAGGGATGCGGCGCCGCCGAATTCCTTGAACCCGACCAGATTGCCATGGGATGCGCGCAGGGCGAAAAACAACTCTGCCCGTGTCTCGAACCCGTAATAGGGGCTGTTGTAAATGACGGCGGGCAAATTGGGCGCCGCATCCAGGATTGCCGCAAAATGGGCAGCCTGCGCGCTGACTGATGAACCACGCGACAGCACGCGCGGGATGACCATCAGCCCTTGTGCGCCGACCTCAGCCGCATGAGCGGCATGGGCAACTGCGCTTGCCGTATTGACAGCGCCTGTGCCAACGATGACCGGCACCCCGGCTGCCACAAGACGCGAAACGCCTTCCATGCGCTGCGCATCGGTCAGCAACGGCCAGTCGCCCATTGATCCGCAATAGACGACCGCCGACATGCCTTGCGCGACAAGGTCTTTTCCCTTTCGCACAAGCGCGTCGAAATCCGGCTGCCGTTCAGATGTGCAGGGGGTCATCAGGGCCGGGATACACCCGGTAAAAATCTGCGTGGTCATGGCTCCTCCGTCGGGGTGATCGTCCACTGATCTGTTCTTGCATACTCAGTGTCGACAAAATTCCTGCGCAACGCAAGAGGGTTTCATCCCGCAAGCCGATTGACATGCGCGTTTCCTTAGCCGGATGAGGGGGTTAGAGGGCGATGGCCTGCCTACGGTCGCGCGTCAGCATGGTCTGGATCTGCGCCACGATCTGATCTGCATGCGCCTTGGCCAATTGATCGCAAGCATCGATATCTCGCGCGGCAATGGCTTCGATCATGGCTTCATGCTCCTGCACGATTGGGCCGGGCAGTCGGTCATCGAAAGACGAGTAGTAGATTCGCAGAATCCGCCGACCTTCGTCGAGAAGCCGCAGGAACACGCTCTGATAATAAGGGTTTCGCCCTGCTTCGCCAATCGCGGCGTGAAAATCTCGGTTCGTGGCAAGCATGGATCGGGCATCCTGTGCTTCTACCGCGCGAATAAAGGCCGCCTGATGGGCACGGATGATTTCAAGATCCTCGTCAGTCCGGTTTTCGCCTGCAAGACGTGTCGTTACGCGATACATGAGCGTGATTGCATCGAAAAAATTATGCAGGTTCATGAAGTCGATCTGCGAGACAACCGTCGAACGGTTGGGCAGCGTTGTCACCAGACCATCGCCTGCCAAGCGCACCAATGCTTCGCGGATCGGTGTGCGCGACATCTCCAACCGCTCGGCCAGTTGGCTCTCGTCTATCGGTGTGCCGGGGGGCAGGACCAGATCGAGGATCTCTCCCCGCAATGTGTCGTAGACATACTTGACGCCTGCCCCGCGCTTGCGTTCGGGCAGGCGTTTTTGCGAAGCAGTCGGAGAACGAAAAGATGTTGCCATACCTCTTTGTGATCGCAACTCGAAAGCAGGTCAAGCCTCGCGCTGGCGACGCCGCCCTGCCCCACACGCCGCTGAGCGATCTTCACCCCTTCTGGCGGCGGGTCCGCGCCTGTGCCGGGGTGAAGGACGTACGCATCCACGATCTGCGCCAGGCACGCGAGCACCGTTGGAGAGGTCACCTCTGCGATAGGCTAGTTTCCGAAGGCATCAATCGCCATACGCAACAGCCATTCGGTCTTGACCTTCGTGGCCTCTGAACGCGATCCTCAAGGCACCACAATCACATACAGACCTTGGACGTCCGAGACCCTGCAAGGCTGGTCCCTTGGCTTCAGGCTACGACTCTGGGTAACGGTCAATGGCATCCGGGGGCATCGCTTTTCTGCTTCAGACGCGATGCCCCCACAGAGGCCCCCAAACGGGGGTATTCTATCGGACCAGGCCGAACAATACCGGACACCCTACATGGCAAAAACCCTTACAAAGTATGGATTTTTGGATGTCATTGGGCATTTCTGGATGAGAAGGTGGTGCCGCTGAAGGGACTCGAACCCCCGACCCCATCATTACGAATGACGTGCTCTACCATCTGAGCTACAGCGGCACTGTGGGGCGGTCTTTAGCACTGGTCGTGCGCTGCCGCCAGACCCTTCAGGCAGTTTTTTCAGGCGGCGGCGCGCTTTCCTCGACTTGCGCCTCGACCACATCCTCGGACATGTCGGCATCCCGTTCGGGCTTGGGCAGACTGCCCACGATCAGCGGCAGCAGTTCGGTCTGGGTCGCCGACGGTCCTGCGCTGTCGGGGGCATCGCGCCATGCCAGCGTGTCGAACGCTCCGCAATTGTCGCATATGGCCTGCCAGGTCGCATGGACATGCTGACATTTCTCGCAGACCCATTGCGGGCCCCGCTTTGCGGTCAGGGCCCGGGCCAGCCAGCCGCGCACAACCGCGTCATCCGACCCCTCGCCGCGTTCGATTGCGGCCATGATGGTCAGCGCGCGCACTGTGGGTTCTGTCTCATAGAGATCGCCCAATGCGCGACGCGCGCCGGGGAAATCCTCTGCCGCAATCAGCAATTCGGCCTTGAGCAGGCGCGTTTCGGCGTCAGCGGGGCGCATGTTCAGCAATTTGCCGAACCGCGCCAGTCGCTGCGTGGGCGTCTCGTCCTTTTCGATGGCAGCAAACGCGGCTGCCAGCTCCGGGTGCGGCTGCACTTTCCACGCCTTGCGGATGGCCTTGGCGGCGTAGCTGCCCTTGCCTTGTGCGACCAGCGCCTGCGCTGCCGCCACCGCCGCCGGGATCAGGTCGGGCGACAGGCGGTTGGCCTCGATCGCGGCCTCGCGCGCGCGCACCAGATCGCCCTTCACGGCGAGTGTATCAGCCTCTTGCAGCGCAAGGATCGCGTCGCGCCTGCGCCACACATCGCGCGGCAGATGCCCCGAGGATTTCTTGATCAGCAGCGTCTTGCGCGCGCCCGCCCAATCTTCGGCCTCGGTCTGCAGCCCAAGCAGGGTGTTTTGCGTAACCTCGTGCGCGGGCTGCATTTCCAGCGCCTTGACGGCAAGTGCTTGCGCCTTTTCCTTGTCACCCGCACTCAGCTTGGCCCGAATCAGCCCCTGCACGCCGACAAAGCGGCTGCGGTTGTCGTCCAGCAATGCCTTGTAGTTTTCGATGGCAAGGTCCGTGTTGCCCTTTGTCTCGGCCGCTTGCGCGATCAGAAGCGATGTCATCACTGGGCGATTCAGCAGCTTGTGCGCTTTCTCGGCCTTGGCGATGGCGGTCTTGCCGTCGCCTTCCGCCTGCGCGATCATGGCATTCAGCAGTGCGTCCAGACCGCGCTTTTCACGGTTGCGCATAAAGAAGCGGCGGATCGCCGTTTCGTCGCCATTCATGAAGCGCAGCACGGCGAAGGCGAAGGAAATCAGCTTCAGGACCACCCAGAGTGCGACCAGAAACACCACGAAGGCGATGATTGCCTGCATCGGCCCCAGCACGAATTCCATGTCGAAGATGCGCAGGCCAACTGTCTGACCGCTATCCATGACCATGCCCGCCCCCATTGCGAGCCCGATCACGACAGCCACAAAGAGCAGGATCTTTACCAGTGTCCAGAACATCGAGATTTCCTTACTCTGTCATGATGGTGTCAGTCAGCATGGGCAGGACCGTCTCGGCATCAAGGCGGGCTTGTGCTCCGGTGATCCACGAGGCCATGCTGGATTGCGTCGTCTCCGGCAGGCTTTCGAGTTCATCAAGGGCTTGACGCAACGCGCCCGCCTCGACAAAGGCACCGGCGCGCGACAAGATTGCATCGGGGTCATCCCCCTCGCGCGGTGCGGTCGAGCGCGCGCCGACCTGCGCGCGCAAGAAATTGCCCAGCCGCTCTCGCGTATTGTCTGCCGGGGCCGATTGCAACGTGTCACGCAAGGCAACGCGCGCGGCATCAGGGAAACGCTCTTGCAACATCTCCAGCGTCGGAATGCCCGATGCGGCAGAGCCTGCCAGTTCCGGTGGAACCGTGACCCCGGCGTCCGCAAGCTGGCTCAGGGCGTCCGGATAGGGTGCGCCCGTGCTGAGTGCCGCGCGCAGACTGTCCAGCGCCCCGCGCGCCAGCGCAGTATCGACAGCGGATTCCGCCTCGACCACGCGGCGTTCAGCCAGATCGCGCAGATCATCGACCGCGGCGCGCAATGCGGCAATCTGCGTCTCGTTTTCGGCAAGTGTCGCGCGCAGGCTTTCAAGTGCACTGTCCTGCGCGATCATCATCTCGGTGCGCTGCGTGACCAGTTCTTCGATCCGCGCCTCAATGGGGCCAAGGTCGGGACCATCCTCGGCGGCCAGCGCCGCGCGCAACTGATCGAGTTCGGCCTCGATTTCGGACACCCCGGACCGGGTTGCTGCCGCATCGCGCAATTCGGCAATCTCTGCCTCAAGCGGGGCAAGGTCGGGTGCGGGTGGCAGGGCTGCGATATCCGCCCGCAGGGATGCCAGGTCTGCGGCAAGTTCTGCGGTCGGATCAGGCCCCGTCTCTTCGGTGCGCTGGTCCTGTGTCAGCAGATACTGCGCGCCAAAACCGATACCGCCCGCGATGATGCCGCCCAGAACCAACGGCAAGAACCCGCTGCCCGATCTGGCGGGTGCCGCGCCGGACGGGGGCTTTGACGTGGATCCGGGCGTTGAACCGGGCGTTGAACCGGACTTGGGCGCTGAATTGGATTCCGGTGTCGTCGATACCGGCGCGGCCCCGACCGAGGCAAGCGCTGCGACCCCGGCGGTGCTGGACGGTATGGCACTGTCCCTGCCCTGACCAGAAGGCTCGGGCGTATCAACCGGGGACGTATCGCTTGCGGGTGTCGCCTCGGATGGCGAAGCACCTTTTTCCGTATCGTCCGCCCCCTCTCGGGCCGGCGCGTCAGTCGTCGGCATATCGTCCTGCGCGGTGGCCGACTCTGGCTTGCCGGGCTCGGCATCGGATGTGCCGTCACTTCTCGCGGATTCAGCGACTGGCGACCTGACGGGATCGGCAGTCTGTTCGGGGTCTGTCGCGTCCTTGTCCGCAGCCACATCCGCCGCGCCATCATCAGCACCTGCGATGATGGGATCAACAGTATCCGGCTGTTTAACTGTGTCAGGTGTCACCGGGTCGGAGTCTGGTGTGCCGCTTGTGTCCGGCACAGTCTCTGACGCATCATCCTTCGCATGTGGTGCATCGCTGGACGTGTCAGCCGTATCGGGCGATATGTCCTGTCCATCGGCGCGCGTCTCTTGCGGGCCGTCATCGGCACTGGGCGGTGTCTGGGGGGGGGTGGTGGCATCTGCGGACCCGGCGTCACTTGCCCCTGATCCAGCCTTGCGTCTGGTTGATGCCGCGCGCGGACCGGTTCTGCTGCCTTTCGTGGTCGATTTCCGTACCAAGCCCTGACCCTCACTTACCTGCGCCGCAGTGCAGCAGCCTTGGTTCACCTTATCTTGGCTTTTTCAAAGGCTCAAGTGTCGCCTGCAGCCTTGCCAGAGCCTGTAGCATCGAAGGCGCATCGGGGCGCGCGGCGCAGTGTATGCTTTGCCAATCAACCCCTTGTGCTGCATCACGCGCAGCGGCGCTTATGGCAACCAGATGCAGGCGCGCGGCATCCAGTCGCAGGGGAATAAGCGCCGCGACCAGCAAGCGCGCCGAGCGGGGCGAAAAGACCGGCAATAAAATGTCGCCGCCCTGTGTCAGTCGCTCTTGCGCAGCTTGCGACAAGCCTTGTGAGACCTGGCGATAGACCACCAGAGCATGTGCATCCACCCCGGCCGCCTGCAGCTCCGAGGCCAGATCCATTGCGGCATGTTCACCGCGCAGGTGCAGTACAGGTGCTGGCGGGCTTGTGTCCAGCAGCACCGCGCGCAGCGACACTGCATCCCCATCTGCAACACGAACCTGCGCAAAACCCGCATGTCGCGCGGCTTCTGCCGTGCGCGGCCCGACGCACCAGACCGGCCAGTCACGCCGCGCCGTGGCCTGCTGCAACGCCGCAACCCCGTGTTGCGAGGTGACAACCAGCGTGCGGGCCTTGGTCAAAGCGGTTTCGGGCGGTGGATCGTGCAGGATACGCATCAGAGGTGCGCACAGGATATCCCCGCGCCACCCTGCTGCGCGCGCGGCCTGCGCAAATGCTGCGCTCTCTGCCTCGGGGCGCGTCAGCAACAGGCATGGGGGCATGGCGTCGCCTCTCGGACCGCTGCACGGGATTGTGCGCGGGCTGGTGCAGTGGTAGCTGGAAACGGCCCATATTGGCAACCGAGGCCCGCATGACCCCGACCGCGCCACCATCCCGCCCCCTGCCCGGAACACTGCCCGAACCACTGCCCGAAACCCTGACTGTGCTGGGGATCGAGAGCAGCTGCGATGACACCGCCGCCGCCGTGTTGCGCCACGCGCCCGATGCCATGCCAGAAATTCTGTCCAGCATCGTTCTGGGCCAGACCGGCCTTCATGCCCAATTTGGCGGCGTCGTGCCCGAAATAGCGGCACGCGCCCATGCCGAAAAGCTGGATCACGCTGTCGAGGCCGCTCTAGAACAGGCCGGACTCGGGCTGGGCCAGATTGACGCTATAGCCGTAACGGCTGGACCGGGGCTGATCGGGGGGGTCCTGTCGGGGGTGATGCTGGCCAAGGGGATCGCCGCGTCGCGCGGTCTGCCGCTGATCGGTGTCAACCATCTGGCGGGCCACGCCCTGACCCCGCGCCTGACCGATGCCCTGCCCTTTCCCTATCTGATGCTGCTGGTTTCGGGCGGGCATAGCCAGTTTCTGCTGGTGCGCGGGGCCGACAGCTTCACCCGGCTGGGCGGCACGATCGACGACGCGCCGGGCGAGGCCTTTGACAAGGTCGCAAAACTGCTGGGCCTGCCCCAGCCCGGTGGCCCGGCGGTTGAGGCCGAAGCGCAGGGCGGCAATCCGGCCCGCTTTGCCCTGCCCCGCCCGCTGGCCGACCGTCCGGGGTGCGATATGTCCTTCTCGGGGCTGAAAACCGCCGTGCTGCGTGCGCGCGACCAGCTTGTAGCCGAACATGGCGGGCTGCGCGCAGGCGACCGGGCTGATCTTTGCGCAGGGTTTCAGGCCGCCGTGGCCGATTTGCTGACAATCAAGGCAGCGAGGGCACTGGAGGTCTACCTGTCCGACGCCCCGGCCTCACCGGCCTTTGCCGTCGCAGGGGGTGTGGCCGCGAATGCGGCCTTGCGCGCAGGACTGCAAGCGCTGGCGCAGGATGCGGGTGTGCGCTTCATTGCCCCCCCGCTGGCGCTGTGCACCGATAACGCCGCGATGATCGCCTGGACCGGGATCGAACAGTTGCGCCTGGGTGCGCGTGATGACATGAGCCTGAGCGCGCGCCCGCGCTGGCCGCTCGACACGGTCTCGGCACCGATGCTGGGGTCAGGCAAGCGCGGGGCCAAGGCATGAGGGCGCGCATCGGGGGCAAGCCAGACATGGCCATAAAAGGAGCATGTGCATGAGCGTTGCAATTCTGGGCGCAGGTGCATTCGGAACGGCCCTTGCCTGCGCTCTGGGCGATGCGACCTTGTGGTGCCGCGACGCGGCACAGGCCGACGCGCTGAACGCCGCGCGCGAAAACCGCCAGCGCCTGCCCGGTGTGCCCCTGCCCGAGGGGGTGCATGTCACCTCGGACATGAGCGACGTGACCGCAGGGACCGTGTTGCTGGCCATTCCGATGCAGGCCACGCGGGGCTTTCTGGCCACGCATGCCATGCAGCTTGCACCGCGCGTGCTGGTTGCCTGTTCCAAGGGGATCGACCTTGAAACGCTGATCGGCCCGGTGGGGGTGATCCGCGCGACATTGCCCGACGCCCGCGCGGCCCTGCTGACCGGTCCCAGCTTTGCCGATGACATCGCGCGCGGCCTGCCCACGGCGCTGACACTGGCCTGCACCGATGAGGCGCTTGGCACGCAGTTGCAGGAACGCCTGGCCACGCCCAATCTGCGCCTCTATCGCAACAGCGACGTGACCGGGGCGGAACTGGGCGGCGCGCTGAAGAACGTGATCGCGATTGCGGCAGGTATCGTGATTGGCGCGGGAATGGGCGAATCGGCGCGCGCGGCCCTGATGGCGCGCGGCTATGCCGAGATGCAGCGCCTTGCCCTTGATCTGGGCGCCGAACCCGTGACGCTGGCCGGGTTGTCCGGCTTGGGCGATCTGATCCTGACCTGCGGGTCCGAGAAATCGCGCAATTTCCGCTACGGGCTGGCACTGGGACGCAGCGAAGCATTTGACAGCGCGACCACCGTCGAGGGTGCGGCCACGGCCCGCGCAGTTGCGCGGCTAGCGCGCGAGCGTGGCATCGACATGCCGATCACGCGTATGGTGGCCGCGCTGATCGAAGGATACCTGACCCTGACCGAGGCGCGCGACGCACTGCTGGCCCGCCCCTTGACCGATGAATGAACAGGAGGAAATGACATGCCGCTTTACATGATGCTATGCACTGACAAGCCCGGTGCGCTGGACACCCGCAAGGCCACGCGCGAGGCGCATCTCGCCTATGTGGCCGAAACAGGCTGCGTGGTGCTGGCCGGGCCACTTCTGGATGATGCAGGCGAGATGGCCGGGTCGCTGATCGTGCTGGACCTGCCCGACATTGATGCCGCGAAAGCCTGGGGCGCGCTGGACCCCTATACGCTGGCGGGCCTGTTCGAGAGCGTGCGCCTGCAGGAATGGAAAAAGGTTATCGGCTGATGCGTTACTGGCTGATGAAATCCGAACCTGACGCGTTTTCATGGGAGGATCTGGTCGCCAAGGGCGATGCGGGCGAGGAATGGGACGGCGTGCGCAACTATCAGGCACGCAACAACATGCGCGAAATGACACGCGGGGATCGCGCGTTTTTCTACCACAGCCAGAAGGACAAGGCCGTGGTCGGTATCTGCGAGATCATCGCCGAGGCACATCCCGACAGCACCACGGATGACCCGCGCTGGGAATGTGTCGATGTGCGCGCCGTGCAACCCTTTGCCCGCCCCGTGACGCTGGAACAGGTCAAGGCCGAACCAAGGCTGGCCGAAATGGCGCTGGTCAAGACGTCGCGCCTGTCAGTGCAACCCGTGAGCGCACAAGACTGGGCGCTGATCTGCGCCATGGGGGGTGTCACGCCCTGAGACAGGGCATCTCGCCCGTGGAGAGGCCCCATGAGTATTTCCGGCAAGATGAAATCAGGACCCTGCGCGCGGACGGTCAAGCCGCGCGGCGCGCCCGCCGCGACGCTGCGCGAGACGCGGTGCACGGCCCGGAAGTTCGGCCATGATGGCGCGCCGCGCATCTGGCGACAGGCGCGACCATTGGGTGATCTCGTCAATCGATCGCAGGCAGCCCGTGCACAGGCGCGCATCGGGGTGGATCACACAGATATTCACGCAGGGGCTATCGATCTCGTCGCGCGCCCAGGTCTGATCTTTCATGGCGGCCTGCTTGTCTGCTTCAGGGGGCAACATAACCATGCAGGCGGGCCGGACCAGCCCAAAAGCGGCATATT
The DNA here is from genome assembly GCA_007118295.1 of Paracoccaceae bacterium. Taxonomy (GTDB): domain Bacteria; phylum Pseudomonadota; class Alphaproteobacteria; order Rhodobacterales; family Rhodobacteraceae; genus Roseinatronobacter. The sequence goes on from SKRW01000331.1 coordinate 9,813, forward strand.
TCGGCAAGGTGCCGCCAGATTCTGGAAATCCCGCGCCGCGTGGCGGGGCAGCAAGGCGCGCTACCCGTCCGGGGCAGCCTGACGCCGGATCACGGCCAGCCGGTCCAGTGCCCCTTGCAGGATGACACCGGCGGCAACATGGTCGATCACTTCGGCACGGCGCTTGCGCGAGGTGTCGGCTTCCAGCAGTGCACGCTCGGCCGCAACGGTGGACAGGCGTTCGTCCCAGAACCCGATGGGCAGATCGGTCAGCCTGCCAAGGTTGCGCGCGAAGGCGCGCGTGGACTGGCAGCGCGGCCCCTCAGAGCCATCCATGTTGCGCGGCAGGCCCAGAACAAGCCCGCCAATATCGCGCGCGGTCACGATATCCAGCAAAGCCGCGGCATCCAGCCCGAATTTCTTGCGGCGGATTGTCAGGAGCGGGCTGGCCACGGATAACAACCGGTCGGACACGGCAACGCCAATGGTCTTTTCGCCCAGATCCAGCCCGGCAATCGCGCGCCCCGGTGCGACCGCGTCGGCAAAAGCCTCGAAGGGCTCTACCGTGGCCATCAGGGCGCGCCCAGGTCCTGCCCGGTCTGCAAGCCCGCCTCTGCGGCGACCGCGTTGATCATGGCCAGCGCCTCGGCCTCGGCGGCAAAGACCTGCCGCGCCTCGCCCAGGATCGCGAGCGCCTGTTCCTCGCGCCCCAAGACGCCCAGCGCGCGGATGAGTTGCGCCCAATCCTCGGCGCTGCCGCCCTCATTGCCAAGCCGGGCGGACAGGTTGGCGACCATCCCCTCGATCATTTCAGCGCGATCTTCGGGGTCCATCTGCTCTGCGGCGTCAATATCGGCGTCACTGGGACCACGACCGATCTCTGCGACCGGGGCGGGCGGCAACTGATAGCGCGGCTCGCCCGAGATGCGCGCCAGTTCCGGCAGCGCGGCGCGGATTTCGGCCAACCATGGCGCATCCGCCGTGCTGACGTCATGCAGCCTGCGCCAGACCCGGAACGTCCTGTCAGGGCGACCGGTCTGGGCATACATCCGGCCGGTGTAATACAAGGCCACACCATTCGTCGGATCACGGCGCAGGATTTGCTCGATCACAGCCTCGGCCTCGGGCGAGACAAAGCCGCCTGCCGCAATCGCCATCAGGTCCAGAAGAAACGCATCCTCGCCCACTGTCGCGCTGTCGCCCAGTAACATGATCACACGTTCCTGCGCATCAATGGCAGCGCGGTAATTGCCAAGCCGTGCCTCGTTCTGGGCCAGCAGGCGAAAGCCCGTCACATCATCAGGTCGCTGCAACAGCGCCGCGCGCAACTGCTCGACCATCGGTTCGAGCGCCTCGCGCCCCTCGAACGCGTCTGGCGCGCCCATGGCGGTGGCGAAATCCGCTTCCAGTTGTGCCTGTCCGGGCCTTGTGCGGCGCGCCTCTTCGGCGCTGGCATGGCGTTCCAGAAGGGGCATGTCGCGGTAGCCCGGCGCGCCGATGCTCATATACAGCGCCCCGCTGCCCAGCACAGCCACAATCACAATCGCCAGCGCCACGCCACGCATCACGCCCGGCGCAGGCCCACCCACACGGCGCGCACCCTCGCCCCGGTCAAGGTCCAGAATTCGGCGCGAAATCTCCAGACGCAGGCGTTCGGCCTCGGCCGGGGCAAGAGTGCCGCGCACAAGATCGCGATCGACCTCGGATAACTGGTCGCGATAGACCCGCATCGCGCGCTCGGTTCCCCCGGCAGCCTCGATTGCACCCGAACGCAACACCGCGCGCCCCAGCACCAGCGCCACACCCAGCGCGATCACCGCGAATCCTGCGAACTGGACCAGATTGCTCATGATTTCCCTCTCAAACCGCCCCTTCTCTATCCTCTTCGTGCCAAGGGAAAAAGCCGAAAACCTTGCGCCCCCCTCACAATGCCGCCAAACGCGACCGCAAGTCGCAGCACCCCCCGATTTCGGTTTTCGCCCCCATTGTGACGTTTCTGGAAAATCTCCTTGCGTCAGGGTAAGCCAGAGATCAGCCACCGCCCGAGAAGGAGCCCTTGCGCGCATGAAACGCTATTCCGCCTTTGCCATCGCCCGCGAGGCATTTCGTCAGCACATGGGCTGGCAGCGCGCCTGGGCCAGCCCCGAGCCGCGCGCGCAGTATGATGTCGTGATCGTTGGTGCAGGCGGGCACGGGCTGGCCACGGCCTATTACCTTGGCCGCCGCTACGGGATCACCAATGTTGCCGTGATCGAGAAAGGCTGGCTGGGCGGCGGCAATACGGGCCGCAACACGACGATCATCCGCTCGAACTACCTGCAGGACCCGTCGGCAGCTCTTTATGAAAAATCGCGCAGCCTGTTTGAAACCCTGTCGCAGGACCTGAACTACAACATCATGTTCTCGCCCCGTGGCGTCATGATGCTGGCCCAGACCGAGCATGAAAAGCGCGGATATCTGCGCACCGAACGCGCCAATGCCCTGCAGGGCGTGGACACGCGCTTCATCTCGCCATCCGAGGTCAAGCGTCTGGTGCCGATCATCAATATCAACGGGCCGCGTTACCCGGTGCTTGGCGCGCTGTGGCAGGAACGCGGCGGCACGGCGCGGCATGATGCCGTGGCATGGGGCTTTGCGCGGGCCTGTTCGGATATGGGCATGCACATCATCGAGCAATGTGCCGTTACAGGCGTGGACTCGGCAGGCGGTCAGGTGACAGCGGTCAACACCACCAAGGGCCGGATTGGCTGTGGCAAACTGGGCATCGTGGTCGCGGGCCATTCGGGCGCGCTGGCCGATATGGCGGGCTTCCGCCTGCCGGTTGAATCGGTGGCGCTGCAGGCGCTGGTGTCCGAACCGATCAAACCCTGCATGGATGTGGTCGTGATGGCCAACACCGTGCATGGCTACATGTCGCAATCCGACAAGGGCGAAATGGTCATCGGCGGCGGCGCGGACGGGTTCAACAACTACACGCAGCGCGGATCATGGCACCATATCGAGGAAACCGTGCGCGCGCTGGTCGAGACGTTCCCGATGATCAGCCGCCTGAAGATGCTGCGCCAATGGGGCGGGATCGTGGACATGACCGGCGACCGCTCGCCCATCCTGTCGAAAACCCCGCTGGGCAATTGTTTCATCAATTGCGGCTGGGGCACAGGTGGGTTCAAGGCCACACCGGGATCAGGCTATGCCATGGCCGAACTGATCGCCAAGGGCGAACCGGGACCGCTGGCCGAGGCATTCAGCATGTATCGCTTCCGCGAGGGCCGTTTCATCGACGAAAGCGTGGCGGCAGGGGTGGCGCATTGAGGAAGGTTCTTCAATCACCGGCCAGATTCTGCCACAAAATTTGCGGGCCTCTGGTGACTTTCTGCATTTCATGCCTACATCCGCGCAAAGCAGACGCGGAGGAACCATGCGCAAGAGACTCGAGAGCATCATCGCACGGGCACAGGCCAACCCGCACAAGGCGGCAGGCTTTGCCTTTGGCCTGTTTCTGCCGCTGGTCGTGGCCTCTCTTTACTGGGCGCAGACCTCGGGCGGGCTTGCCGGGCCGTTGGTTGACCCACGCCCCCCGGCCTTTGTCGTGCCCACGGACTGACGCAGGCAGACGGCCCGCCAGCGCGAGGGCGGCCTGATGCACGGAGTGGCATTTTCCGACAGGTCACCATCACCTGACCCGTTCAATGACACCGTGACCGGGTGGCTGGATGCCCCCGGCACCGCGCCAAGTTCCAAGGCACACACCCCGGCGGCGGTTTTCCGCCCGTCGCGCGCAAACCGAGGGAACGAAAACGGCCTCAGCCGTGTTTTTCAACTGATGATCCGCAAACCGGAGTTGAAAGCATGGCTGATTCTACAGACCCCCGAAACCCGCCGCAACCGCTTGGCACTGACCCGCGCGCGCCGCTTGAAACCCATATCCACGCAACCCCGCCACCACCTGCCGAAAAGCGCAGCAACAACAGTGTGCTGGCCTTTATCGTCGGTGGCGTCGTCGTGGGGATGGTCGCGCTCTACCTGCTGTTCGGCGCCGAACGGGCCCCTTCCCCCGGTGCCAGCGCACCAGCAGAAAGCACGACCAACATCAATATCGAATCCGGTGCAGCCGCGTCAGACGATGCAGCATCTGCACCTGCCGAAACCGCACCCGAGGCACAGCAACCAGCCGCCGGTGCCGAAATCGAGGCCGCGCCAGCACCTCTGGACTGACGCGCGCGTTCCAATTTCCCTGATTGACCTGAACCGGGCCGGGCGTCACATGACGCCCGGCCTTGGCATGTCCGGTGCCTGCGCCGGGCCACGAAAGGCTTGCCCATGCTAGTTCTGATCTGCCCCTGCTGCGGCGTGACAGCCGAGGAAACCGAATTCGCCCCCGGCGGCGAGGCGCATCTGACGCGCTTTGGCCCCGGATCGCCGGACGCGGATTACGAATCCTACATGTTCAATCGCAAGAATCCGCGCGGCGTGCATTTCGAACGCTGGCGGCACGCCTATGGCTGCGGCAAGTGGTTTCTGGCCGCGCGCTGCACTGTGACGCTCGAAGTCTTTGCCACCTACCCGGCACAGACGACCGAACCGCCTGCCGACATCATCGCGAAAATCCGCGAGAAACGCCCCGAATGGGAGGGCTATCCATGAGCCACCGCCTTGCCACAGGGGGCCGGTTGATCGACCGCAACCGCCCTGTTTCCTTCCGCTTCAACGGCAAGCAGATGTCCGGCTATGCGGGCGACACGCTGGCGGCAAGCCTCTTGGCCAGTGATCAGATGCTGCTGGGCCGGTCCTTCAAGTATCACCGCCCGCGCGGGGTTGTCGCCGCAGGGGCCGAGGAACCCAACGCCCTTGTCGGTCTTGGCACCGGCAACCGGTTCGAGCCAAATCAGCGCGCCACCACCACCGAACTGTTCGAGGGGCTGACAGCCACCAGCCAGAACCACTGGCCAAGCCTCGATTTCGACCTGCTGGCGCTGAACAATCTGGTGCCGCAATTCCTGACCGCTGGGTTTTATTACAAGACCTTCCTGTGGCCGCGTGCCTTCTGGAAGCATGTCTATGAACCGATTATCCGCCGCTCTGCCGGGTTGGGCGACGCACCCGAGGCCAAGGCGCGCGATGCCGACCGTTACGAGCAGATCTATGCCTTTGCCGATGTTCTGGTCATTGGTGGCGGGATCGCAGGGTTGCAGGCCGCATTGACCGCCGCCGAGACTGGCGCGCGTGTGGCCCTGTGGGAACAGACGGCGCATTGGGGGGGCCGCGCCCCGGTGGACGGGGTCGAGATTGACGGAAAGCCTGCGGAAGACTGGATCAAGGTCACAGTTCAACGCCTTGAAAAAATGGAAAATGTGCATCTGCGCCTGCGCTGCATGGGCGCGGGTGTGCATGACCATGGCTATTGCCTTGGCTATGAGCGCGTCAGCGATCACGCACCGGGCAACGACGCCCCCCGCCACCGCCTGTGGCGGATGCGCGCGAGCCAGATCATCACGGCAACCGGGGCCATCGAGCGGCCCTTGTCCTTTGCGGGAAATGATGTGCCCGGCGTGATGCTGGCAGCCGCGATGCGCGATTATCTGGTCGATTATGCCGTTTCCCCCGGCGCGCAGGTCGTTGTCGTCACCAATAATGACGACGCCTATCGCACTGCCATCGCGCTGCGTCGCGCAGGCGTGGGCGTGCCCGCGATTGTCGATGCCCGCGCCGAGGTGACCGGTGCCCTGCCCGAGGCCGCGCGCGCCGCGGGCATCCGCATCATTCCCGGCAGTGGCATCCGCAAG